>DASYKM010000094.1:0-2011 GCA_035995425.1 Steroidobacteraceae bacterium | reverse complement strand
CGAGATCTTCGCCTGGGGCTTTCGCAATCCCTTCAGCTGGAGCTTCGATCGCCAGACCGGTGAGATGTGGGTTGGCGACGTCGGGGAGAGCGATATCGAGGAAGTGAGTCGCGTCAAGCTCGGCGGCAACTACGGCTGGCGATGCTTCGAGGGCACGCGCGACAATTCCAAGAACCCGCTGTTTCCAGCGGCGACGGGCGCGGCCTGCGCCACGATTACGAATATGCTGCCACCGATCGCTGAGTATTCACACACGATCGGCCACGCCGTCACGGGCGGCTACGTCTACCGTGGCAAGGCGATTCCGGGACTCGTTGGTCGCTATGTCTTCGCCGACTTCACGACCGGGAAGATGTGGGACATTCCGAATGACACCCAGCCCACCATGACGATGGCGGGTGCACTTGAAACGGGCTTCTACATCTCCTCGTTCGCCGAGGACAACGACGGCGAGCTCTATCTAACAAACATTTACCGCGATCTGCACCGCATCGTCGCCTCGGGTGGCAGCACCACGGGCGTGGCCACGCAACTCTCCGCCACCGGCTGCGTGAACCCGACGAACGCGACGCTGCCCGCGAGCGGACTCATTCCCTACACGCCCAACGCGGCATTCTGGTCCGACGGCGCCGTGAAGGAACGCTGGATGGGCTTGCCGAACGGAAAGAACATCACCGTCGGTGCCGACGGCGACTGGGATTTCCCGAACGGTACGGTGCTGATGAAGAACTTCCGTCTCGAGAATCGCCTGATCGAGACGCGCCTCTTCATGCGTCACCCCGACGGCGTCTGGGCAGGCTACAGCTACGAATGGAACGCGCAGCAAACCGATGCGACGCTGGTGCGCGGCGGCAAGCAAACGACCATCGGCGGACAGACCTGGATCTATCCGAGCGAGGGCCAGTGCGTGCTGTGTCATAACGAGGCAGCGGGCCGCTCGCTCGGCCTGGAGACCAAACAACTCGCGTTCCACATCACGTATCCGCAGACCGGCCGCGATGCTCACCAGCTCGTGACGCTCAACGCGATCAACGCGCTGACAGCGCCGATCGCCAACCCGGAAGACCAGGTCCCGTATGCGAATCCGACCGGAACGTCGGGCACGCTCGTCGAGCGTGCACGCGCGTACCTGCACACCAACTGCGCGCAGTGCCATCGCCCGGGCGGCCCAACGCCCACCGACATGGACTTGCGTTACACGACTGCCCTCGCGGACACCCACGCCTGCAACGTCGTGCCCGGGCTCGGCGACCTCGGCATCGCCAACGCGCGGCTCATCGCGCCGGGCGCCGCGACCAGCTCTGTGCTCATTGCACGCATGAGCCGGCGCGACGCAAACGGCATGCCGCCCGTCGGATCAGCGAAGGTGGATGCGGAGGGGGCAGCGTTGCTTACGAGCTGGGTCAACTCGCTCTCGAACTGCAACTGAAAGCTGTCGTCGAGGGGAACGCGGAGTACTCGATCTGACTTCGAGCATGCTCGTGCTCGACGCCCGCAACGCCGTCGGTGCATCATCGAGCCATGAAGAGCATCACCGCATTTCTCGTCGCCCTGGTAGTGGCCGCGCCCGTGGCGGCCGAGGGCATCATCCCGCGCGAAGGTCTGGCCACTGCCGAACGCGAGGGAACGAACACGGGCGATTTCGCCCGCAAGACCATGGACCAATTCGCGGCGTGCGTGCTCGACCGTCGACGCAGGCTGGTGCTCGGGGCCCTGGCGATGTCGCCCGACTCGCCGGAGCAGAACAAAGAATTCGGCTATCTCGCGAAGACCGAATGCATCGCGTCCGCGCAGCTGCGCTACGACGGGCCGGCATTCCGGGGCAGCCTGTACAAAGCATTGGTGCGCAAACAGTTCGGCAGGAAAGAGGTTTTCCCGGCTCCGGCATCCGGCGCCAGCTCGCAAACGACTACAGAGGGAAATGGCACCGGCGAAACCGGGCTGCTGAAGTTCGCGAGCTGCGTCATCCACAAGGATCCGGCGAACGCGCGCGACGCAGTCCTCTCCACCG
>DASYKM010000093.1:0-3673 GCA_035995425.1 Steroidobacteraceae bacterium | reverse complement strand
TGCCGGCGCGAAGCATGTGATGCGCGATGGTGACGGTGACGCCCGAGGTCAACAGGATGAGCGTGTTCACCGCCGGCAGGCCGAAGGCCGGAATGATTTCGAAGGTGCCATTGTCGCGGGGCCCGAGCCTCGCCGGGCCGTTGGTGGGCCAGGCATTCTCGAACAGCGGGTGCAGCAGCTCGTTGCCCATGACCTTGACGCCCTCGCCGCCGAGCCAGGGCACCGACAGCGAACGCGCGTAGAAAAGCGCGCCGAAGAACGCGGCGAAGAACATCACCTCGGAGAAGATGAACCACATCATTCCCATGCGGAACGAGCGGTCGACATCCAGGCCGTACACGCCCTGCTGGTTTTCACCGATGACGGTGTTGAACCAGCCGATGAACATGAACACCACCAATGCGAACCCCGGCAGCATTGCCCAGGCAGGCAGCCAGTGATTGAGCAGGGCGACAGCGCCCAGCAGCAGCGTGAAAAACGCCGCGGAGCCGATGATCGGCCAATGGCTCGAGTGGGGGACGTAATACTTTTCGCCGGCGGGGGCGTGCGCGTTTGCCATTAGTTGACCCTGTGCTAGTTCAGTGAGCCCACTCGCGTGGACTCGTCATAGAAGGTGTACGAAAGAGTGATGCGGTCGACCGAGCGCGGGATCGCAGGATCGACCACGAAGCGCACGGCCATGGGCCGTTGCTCGTTCACCGCGAAGTGCTGCGGCGTGAAACAGAAACATTCGGTCTTGCGGAAATATCCCGCGGCCTGGCCGGGAGCGATGTTCGGCACGGCTTGCGCCAGCGTCTCGTGGCCGGTGAGGTTGTGGGCGAAGAATTCGGTGGCGTAGAGCCGGCCCGGATGGATCTGCATCGAGCCCACCGTGGGGCGGAATTCCCAGCTGCCCACCGACGGCAGCTCGGCGACGAAGTCGACGGTAATGGTGCGGGTATCGTCGGGCGCTTCGACGCTCAGGCGCCGCTGCGCGAGCGCCTTCTGGTTGCCGAACCCGGTGATGTCGCAGAGCACGTCGTACAGCGGCACCAGCGCGAAGCCGAACGCGAAGCTGCCGAGCGCGAAGGCCAGCAGCTTCAGCGTCAGGTTCTTGTTGGCCGCGTGCGTCATCGGATTACGAACGCATCACCGACATGACGATGAACGCCGCATAGAACGACAGCGCGACGATCCCTAACAGGATGGCGCTGCGGCGTACCTTCGTGCGCCGCAGCGCCTCCTGAGATGCCGTGTCGTCCAGCATGATCAGTGCTGCACGCCGCGCGCGACGATTTCACGCGACGGCGGCGGATCCCAGCTGTGATACGGCGGCGGCGAGGACAGTTCCCACTCGAGGCCATGCGCGCCGTCCCACACACGGCCGGTCGCTGGCGAGCCGCTCTTCACGCACTTCCAGATGATGTACGGCAACAGCAGCTGCGACAGGCCGAAGCCGAAGCCGCCGATCGAGGACACCATGTTCCAGTCGGCGAACTGCACCGAGTAGTCAGGGATGCGGCGTGGCATGCCGGCGAGACCGAGGAAGTGCTGCGGGAAGAACAGCACGTTCACGAAGATGGCCGAGAGCCAGAAGTGCCAGGTGCCGAGCTTGTGGTCGTACATCTTGCCGGTCCACTTCGGCAGCCAGTAGTACACGCCCGCCATGATGGCGAAGATGGCGCCGGGCACCAGCACGTAGTGGAAGTGCGCCACGACGAAGTAGGTGTCGTGGTACTGGAAGTCGGCCGGCACGATCGCGAGCATGAGGCCGGAGAAGCCGCCGATGGTGAACAGGAACAGGAACGACAGCGCGAACAGCATCGGCGGCTCGAAGCTGATCGAGCCCTTCCACATGGTGGCGGTCCAGTTGAACACCTTCACGCCGGTCGGAATGGAGATGAGCATCGTCGACAGCGTGAAGAACAGCTGGCCGGCGAGCGGCATGCCCACGGTGAACATGTGGTGCGCCCAGACGATGAACGACAGGAACGCAATCGCGGCCGTCGCGTACACCATCGCGTCATAGCCGAACAGCGGCTTGCGCGAGAACGTCGGGATGATCTCCGAGATGATGCCGAAGGCCGGCAAGATCAGGATGTACACCTCGGGGTGTCCGAAGAACCAGAAGATGTGCTGGAACATCACCGGGTCGCCGCCGCCCGAGGCGGAGAAGAAGCTGGTGCCGAAGAAGTGATCGGTGAGCAGCATGGTGACCGCGCCGGCGAGCACCGGCATGGTGGCGATCAGTAGATAGGCCGTGATCAGCCAGCTCCAGCAGAACAGCGGCATGTTGAGCAGGCCGACGCCCGGGGCGCGCATGTTCATGATCGTGACGACCACGTTGATGGAGCCGAGGATCGACGACGCGCCCATGAGATGGATGGCGAAGATGGCCATCGGGAAGCCGTCACCGCCCTGCAGCGACAACGGCGGATACAGCGTCCAGCCACCGGCCGGCGCGCCGCCCGGTACGAACAGCGTGCTGAGCAGCAGCGTGAACGCGAATGGCAGGATCCAGAACGAGAAGTTGTTGAGCCGCGGCAGCGCCATGTCGGGCGCGCCCACCTGCATGGGGATCATCCAGTTCGCAAGTCCGGTCCAGGCCGGCATGACCGCGCCGAAGATCATGACCAGCGCGTGCATGGTGGTCATGGAATTGAAGAACTGCGGTTCGACCAGCTGCAGGCCGGGCTGGAACAACTCGGCGCGGATGATCATCGCCATGAAGCCGCCGACGAAGAACATGATGCAGGCGAAGATGAGGTACATCGTGCCGATGTCCTTGTGATTCGTCGCGTAGACCCAGCGACGCCAGCCGTGCGCCGGGCCGTGGTCGTCGTGGTGCGAATGATCGTGAGCGTGTTCGTCAGCGGTGTGTTCGTGTGCCATGTCTTTGCGTCTCTAAACTTATTGCGTAACGGCGGACGTGACTGCGGTCGCGACGACGGCCGTGGGCGATGAATCACCCGCGAGCTTTTGTTCGGCCTGCTTGGCGCGCAGCCAGACGTCGTAGTCGGCCGGCGATTTCACTTCGACCACGATGGGCATGAAGCCGTGATCCTGGCCGCAGAGCTCGGCGCACTGGCCGCGATAGGTGCCGACCTTGTCGGCGTCCACCTGGACCCAGATTTCGTTGACGTAGCCCGGGATCGCGTCTTTCTTCATGCCGAAGGCCGGCACCCACCAGGCGTGGATGACGTCCTGCGCGGTGAGCAGGAAGCGGATCTTGGTGCCCGCCGGGACCACCAGCGGGTTGTCCACGTCGAGCAGGTAGTTAGGAACGGTCCTCGGGTCGATGCCCGAGCCGAGCTGGCGGGCGGCGTTGCTGTCGCGCTTGAGCGTCGAGAAGAAACGCACGTCCTGGTTGAGGTATTCGTATTCCCACTTCCACTGGTAGCCCGTGACCTTGATGTTGAGCGCCACGTTGCCCATGTCCTCGATCTTGATGAGGCCCTTGGCGGTGGGAATGGCCATCGCCACGAGGATCATGATGGGGATGACGGTCCAGACGATCTCCACCTTGGTGCTGTGGACCAGCGTGGTGTCGGCCTTCGCGCCCTGCGAATGGCGGAATTTCACCAGCGAGTAGATCATCGCGCCGAACACCACGATGCCGATGGCGACGCACCACCAGAAGATGGTCATGTGCAGACCGTAGATCTCCTTGCTCAGGATGGAGACACCCTGGGTC
>DASYKM010000092.1:0-22154 GCA_035995425.1 Steroidobacteraceae bacterium | reverse complement strand
GTGATTGAGCCGGCGCCGGCGCACTTGCTATCGGCCACTCAATCACGAGAATCCCAACCCGGTACCACTTTTTTTCCGGCACTACTCTTCTATGTGCCTTGCTGGGTGAACGGCACCTTCGCGAACAGCTGCCGTTCGACGCCACGCGGGTCGTCGGCCGGGCCGCTCTGGACGTTGAATATCATGGTGACGCGCCGCGGCAACGTGTAAGGCTCCCAGCGCGCCAGTTTCGGGTAGTTAGGATCGCCGGTGCGTGCGAAGGCCAGCAACGCCTGCTGCATGCACGACGATACGCGTCGCGCCTCGTCGCCATCGCCGGTCTGCGACTCGCGCGCGGTCAACGTGCCGAACATCAGCGGGATGTCGAGCGTGTGGAACGCGCCCCACTTGCCACCGTCCTGCGGCGAGCCCCAGTCGAGCTGGTAGGCGAACGCGGGTGATCCTTGTGCCGCGCGCAACTCCGCCTCGACTATGGCCGCACGCCAGGAACGTCCGGCGGTGGTGGCGGAGAAGAAGACATCCGATGGTGAATAGTGCGGATACCACCGACGATATTCGGCGACCACCAGGTCGCCGGAGATATCCACGCGCAGCTCTGCCTCGAGGCGTCGCGGCAGGGCTTCCCATGTGATGGACCACGAGCCCGGGTCTCCGCGTCCGATCAGCGAGCGGGTTTCGTCATGCGTATTGCCGATCATCATCGGTATGCCGGCCGACTGCGGTGGTGCATCCGGGTAAAAGGGGTGCCGCGTGAGAGTGCGTTCGTCGAGCACCGGACCCATGTACAGGCTCCCGCGTCCGATGTACGGATCAACCGATTCGGCATGCGCCCGCAACAGATCCGCAGCCGGCAGGCTCGCGAGCGTTGCCGCGCGCTCGACGGAGACACCGAGCTTATCGAGCAGAAGGCGGGCCCGGCCGGCGGCATGCAATGGCCCCGA
Organism: Steroidobacteraceae bacterium; assembly: GCA_035995425.1. Classification (GTDB taxonomy): domain Bacteria; phylum Pseudomonadota; class Gammaproteobacteria; order Steroidobacterales; family Steroidobacteraceae; genus CADEED01. The sequence goes on along the minus strand of DASYKM010000092.1, from coordinate 21,213 downwards.
CGCCGTCACCTGCTGACCGCTCATGGTGGCTGCGCGATGAAACAGGCCGGCCGCGGCCGGCATGGCCATGAGCGTCGCGATCTTGGCGCCGCCGCCGGACTGCCCTAACAAAGTGACACAGCCCGGATCGCCGCCGAAGACCGCGATGTTGTCGCGCACCCAGCGTAGTGCCAGCATCAGGTCGAGCATCCCTGCATTGCCGGAGTCGGGAAAACCAGCCAGGTACAGGTAACCGAACAGGCTCAGCCGGTGATTGAGCGTCACCACGACGACATCTCCGCGCCGGCACAGCATGGACCCGTCGTACAGCAGGCTCGAGCCCGACCCGCTCGAGTACGCACCGCCGTGGATGTAGACGATGACCGGCCGCGGCCGCGCCGCTTTCGCGAGTGGCGCCGTGACATTGAGGAACAGGCAGTCCTCGGACTGGTTGGGCTCCGAGCCGGGTTGCCGACTCGCGGCGCCAAAGGCGCTCGCGTCGACGATGCCGCTCCAGGGTTCGGGGGCCACCGGCGGCATGAAGCGTCGCAACGCGGTGTCAGCGCCATAGCGAATGCCGCGAAACACCTGCAGGTCCCCATCGATGGTGCCGCGTACCCGGCCTGCGCCGGTGCGGATCACCGCTGTCTTGGCGCCCGCGCGCGCGAGCGGTGACGCCGCGAGCGCGCCGAGCGACGCTACGCCCAGCAAATGTCGCCGGCGCCGGTCGATGGACTCAGGCGGCTGGCGCGGCATTGGTCATCGCCCAGTTCTGAACCAAGGTGGGCCAGGCGGCCACGTCCTTGCCCGCGACGCTGCGCAGCCCGAAGCCATGCCCGCCGCTGTCGAAAACATGCAACTCACTGCGCACCTGTGCCTTGCGAAGCGCGTCGTACATCAGCAATGAATTTTCCACGGGAACATTGGTGTCATCGCCGGCGTGCACCAGCATCGTCGGCGGTGTTCCGGCCTTGACGTTGAGGTGCGGTGAGTAACGCGCGAGTTCGGTCTGCGCCACTCCCGCGGCCAGCAATTGCTGGGCGGACCCGGCATGCACCGGCGCTCCCGTGGTGGCGATGACCGGGTACATGAGGACCCCAAAATCCGGGCGCGCGCTCAGATCGTCGGCGGCATCGTGATGCGCATAGGCAAGGCTGGGCTCAGTGAGCAGGCGCGCGCAAAGATGGCCGCCTGCGGAAAAGCCGATCACGCCGACGCGCGGCGGCGCGTAGCCCTTCAACCGGCGGTCCACGTTACCGCCTTGGCGCAGCAGGCGCATGGCGCGCATCGCGTCGTGGACCGGCGCGTCGGCACCGGCGACCCATCCGTCGGCGGGCAGGCGATATCGCAGCACCGCCGCGCCGAAGCCACGCGCCGAGAACCACTCCGCTGCTTCAAAGCCTTCCTTGTCGATGACCACGCGTACATAGCCGCCGCCGGGCACGATGAGCAACGTGATTCCATTCGGCGCGCCCTTGGGCGGAAACAGCGTGAGCAGCGGGCGCGTGACGTGTTGCACGAAGCGATCGCGCATGGGCCCTTCGGGCAAACGTTCGATGACCTCTTCATGCACGGTGACGTGCTCGCCACCGGGCGCGCCACCCGGCCAAAGCTCGAGAGGCTCGCCATCGGGCGCGGCGGCATCAGCCTGCGCCGAAGGGGTCAAGGCGGCCAAGGTGCCCGCGAGAAGGATCTGCCGTCGATTGAGAGGCGACTTCATGCCGGGATTATGCGGCCGTAAACGAAAATGGGGACAGAATTTCTTCTGTCCCCATTGAATCGCATCGAGTACGGGGCGGTCCCCGATCTAACTAGTACTTGAAGCGGGCGCCCAGGTAATACTGCGTGCCCTGGTGGTGGTAGTACGACAGGCGATCGGCGGCCGAGCCCACCCACTGGTCCTGGACTTCATCGGTGAGGTTCAACGCCTCGAGCGAGACGGTGAAGTGATCGTTGATGTTGTACGAGGACGAGAAGTCGATGTTCAGCGTTTCCGCCGTACCTTCCACGTCGTTGCTGTTGCGACCAGGAACAGTCGTGAGGTAATCCGAGCGGAATGCCGCCGACACGCGCGCGCTGAACGTCTTGTTGTCGAAGTACAGCGTTGCGTTGTAAGCGCGCTTCGAGAGGCCGGTGAGGTCGTCGGTCACCGCGGTGATGACGGGCGGCTGACCCGCCGGGCCCGATACCGTCAGGTACGTGATCTCGGACTCGACGCCGGTGTAGTTGAGGATCGTGCCGAAGTTGCTCCACACGCCGGGCAGGAACGTGAATGGCTGCTGGTAGCTGACTTCGAAGCCTTTCACCGGGCCGCCCTCGGTGGTGGCGGGAATGGTGAAGTCCCACAGCGCTCCCGGGTTGCAACCGGCGGTCGCGCCGCAGGCCGCGACCGCAACGCTGTCGTCGAGGCCGTAAGGATTGCCGGTGAACGTACGCTGGTCGCGCAGGGTCTGCACGAAGCTTTCGACATCCTTGTAGAAGAACGCCACGGACAACAGCGACTCGGGCGCGAAATACCATTCGACGCCGAGGTCATAGGACTTGGCGCGGAACGGATCGAGGGTCGGATTACCCACAGACACCGTGCGGTTGTTGCCCGAGACGCTGACCGAGGCTCCCGGAGTGAGCTGGCCGAGGTTCGGGCGGGTCATGACTTTCGAGGCGCCAAATCGCAACAACAGCGATTCACTGAGGTCGTAGACGAGGTTCAACGACGGCAGCACGTCCGAGTAATCATTCGTGGCTTCCTGCAAGACCGGGACACCGGCGACCAGCACGTAACCCTCCGACGTCATATCCGTCTTGACGTAGCGCACGCCGACGTTGCCGCGCAGCGAGTGAGCGCCAAGTTCGAACTTGAAGTCACCCTGGACGTAGGCGCCCTGGTCGTCTTCCTCGACTTGGTTGTTATTGCCGAGCACGGGCTGGATACCCATGGGGTAAAGGCTGGAGTTATTGAGATCGAGCGCATCGACCGCGGCGATCAGGTCTGGAGTGAGCCAGGTCGTCACGCTGCCCGCCGGCATGCTGAGCCCGCTGCCGAAGTGGGTAAGGAAGCTATAGTTGGCGATCGGCGCCGTGACCGGGCGAAGCCCTTCGATGTTGGCCGTGGTTCCGTTGGAACGGCGCAATTCAGTGGACTTGAAAAGGTAGTTCTTCCACTGCGGGCCGAACTTCAGCTTGAAGGCATCGGATGCTGACCACTCGAAATCGAGCGACGCGGTCTGATAGCTGTTGATCGTGCTCTGCGGACGCAGGCGAATCTGCGTGAGCGTCCAGGTCGCCGGGTTGGCGACATCCGTCGTGCCGTAGGTGATGAGTGGCAGGCGGCTGTTGGCACGATAGTCGTAGCTATACCCGTCGATGTTGAGCGCGTCGAACAGCAGCGTCGTCTGCACCGGGTTGTCGTGGTTCGCTTCGGCGAAACCCACTTGCCCACGCATGTTGAAGGCATCGCTGAACGTGTGTTTGCCTTCCAGTGTGACCTGGGTGAATTTCGTGGTGAGCTCGTCATGGCGCGCCTCTGAGCGGACGTCCACGTCATTGAACACGCCGTACACCAGCGAGTTGTTGGCGTCGATCTCGGCGTCGACCGTGTTTATGTCAGTCGTGTCAGCGCCGCCGGTGCTGAAGGCCGGTGCCTCGAGAAAGATCTCGTCGCGCTTGGCATCGAACTTCGCGTACAGCGCGTCGAGGCTGAACGACGTCGCGTCACTCGGCGCGAACTGCAACGCGGCAGTGACGCCGAGTCGCTGCTGATCGTGCTTGTACTCGTCGTAGCGCGGAATGCGCGGCACGAATGCAGCGCGGATCTGCGCAAGCGTGGGTTTACCGGCCGTAGCTATCGGGTATGCCGGATCGAGTGTGCCAATGCCGGTATTGGGCTGCCAGCGCACGGTGCTGGAGCCATCGTCTTCCAACTTGCGGTCGGTGTAGGCGAGCGAGAGCAGCGCGCCGAACTTTCCATCGGCAAAGGTATTGCTGATGAGAAACGCCGCGCGCGGATCGCTGTCTTCGGTCAGGTCGTTGTAACCGGCCTGCACGGAACCGGCGATGGTCAGGCCGTCGTAATCGAACGGTCGGCCGGTTTGCAGATCGACTGTGGCGCCGAGCGAGCCTTCTTCAATTTCGGCCGAGGCGGTCTTGCGCACGGTGATGTTGTTGAACAGCTCCGAGGCGAAGGTGTTGAAGTCGAAGCTGCGGGTGCGATTCGTGCCGCCCGATGCGTCGGTGCTGCCGTTGGCACTCATCGCTTCGAGGCCATTGATGCGCACGCGAGTGAACTGCGGGCCGAGGCCGCGCACGGAAATCTGCCGGCCTTCGCCCGCATCGCGCGCGATGACTACGCCGGGAACGCGTTGCAGCGATTCGGCGAGGTTCAAATCTGGAAAATCGGCGATGTCCTCGGCGACGATCATGTCGATCGAACCGACCTGATTCTGCTTCGCGTCGAGTGCCTTGTTGAGGCTCGCCCGGAAACCGGTTACCACCACCTCTTCGATGGTTTCGGCGCTTTCCGAAGCCTGGCTCGAAGTGGCGTCCTGGGCAGCTGCGCCATTGGCGAAGCTCCAGATGGCGGTGGCGGTGAGTAATGTGCTGACGCGAAGAAGATCTGCATTCTTCCCGGTGGTTTTGCTCGACTCGGACATATCGGTCCCTCCTGACGTGCGCCCTGAATCGGGCCGACGCGCAAACGTGAACGTGATGCTTCGACAGCCGCGACTAAGAGCTGTTGACGCGCTTTATCCCACAAAAATGACACCGGTAGCAATACCCAGAGGTCTATACGTGTGAAGTCTATGTTTTCACTCGCATATGTGGGATCAGTGGCGGCGATTGTGCGCCCGCTCGCGTTTTGCGTCTGTGTGATTTGTGCGACGTTTTGCGACGGAGTTCACAGGCCTAACATTCAACTGCAACGCCTAGTCGAATCCCTGTAGCGCATTGGCCGACCGTAGGAGAAGACCTGCACTGGAGTTGCGCATGTCCTAACTTCCCAGCGGGCAAATGTTGATTGTTAGCGCAAACACTCTCGCGGAGCATTGGCAGATGAACACGAGAAAAAGACTCATCGGGATAGTGGTCGCCGCAATGTTGGTCGCGGGCGGTTGCGAGACGGTCAAGACGACCAGCTCTGGCGCCGTCGGTGTCGATCGCAAGCAGCAAATGCTGGTGACGAGCGCCACCATAGAACAGGGCGCGGCAGAGGCATACGAAGCGGAACTCAAGGCCGCGCGCGAAAAAGGCGTGCTCAACACCAATAAGGCGCAACTGAATCGGGTGACCACGATCGCGCGCCGGATCGTCGCGGCGACGCCGACCTTCCGCAGCGACGCCGCCGGGTGGAATTGGCAATTCAATGTGCAGCAGACGAAGGAGCTCAATGCTTACTGCATGCCGGGCGGCCGCATCATGGTGTATTCGGGAATCATCGACAGCCTGGACCTCTCCGACGCGGAAATCGCCACGGTGCTCGGCCACGAAATCGCCCACGCGCTGCGTGAACATACCCGCGAGCGGGTGTCGCGCGCTTACGCCCAGCAGCTGGTGCTGTCCGGTGCCGCGGCGGTGACCGGAGCGACCGAGGGAGCCGCCAATGTCGCCAACATGGTTGCCGAGGTTACGTTCCAGCTTCCATTCAGCCGTGACCAGGAGTCCGAGGCCGATCAGATCGGCCTCGAGCTCATGGCGCGCGCCGGCTACGACCCGCGTGCGGCACTGACGCTATGGAAGAAAATGAGCGCGGCGGAGAGTTCGGGTACTCCCAAGTTCCTCAGCACTCACCCGGCGCCGAAGGACCGCATCAAGGAAATCGAGAAGAATCTGCCGCGCGTGCTGCCGCTCTACGCGCAGCAGAACTAGCGTCGCGGAACGGCCGCGACCGCACGCCGGAACGCCACCAGCGGCGGCAGCGCGGCTAACAAGGTGTCGGGCAGCAGCGGCTTGCGCGCCAGCCAGACTGGCGCATCCGCCAGCCAGGGAACTTCAGCATTGGCCGGGTCGCCCGTGAGGATCACCGTGGGTACCGCATGGCCTAACAACCTTGCAAACTCCTCGGCGACTTCAGTGCCTGTCATGCCGAATCCGAGGTGGTAGTCGACGATCAGAACGTCGAGCCGGCCACGCAGCGATTCGACCTGTGCGAGCGCCTGCTCGCCGTAAGCCGCTTCGCGTGTTTCGAATCCCGCAGAACGCAGCAGTATTGCCGTCGAGCGCCGCATTGCCTCGTCATCATCGACGTGAAGAATGAGTCCGCGCGCGGCGGACTCGGGAAGCGAAAGGGCGACGACATTCGCAAGCTGCGCGGACATGATTTGCTCCGCTCGACGTTGGTAGGGGATTTCTGTCGGACGAGTCTTGGCCGGCGCGCGGCGACCGTCAATACGGAGGAATCCTACATTCGGAATATGAAGCGGGCGTGTCCGTGCTGCTATGCGTTCATTGCATGGCGCGCGTGACCTCATCGCGCAACGCGGCATACGACGGTGGAATCTCGATGACCGCGGTGGCGCCGTGGCGCATGGCCGATACCGCTTCGGCAACATCATCGGGATCGGTGATCACGAAGATCGGCAGATTTCGCTGCAGCTCGCGCGCCTCGCGCAGGAACTCATCGATGGGTTCTTCGCGCAGGTCGTCGGCGATCACCAGGCAACCCGCGTCCTTGGAGCTGGCTTGGGCGAGTGCCGATTCGAGCGACGTGGGCCAGATGACATTGGTGAAACCCCGCAGTGCACGCAGCACCTCGCGCGTTCGCTCGGAGGATTGGCCGGCCACGATGATGGTGCGCGTGCGTCTGGGGACGCCGTCGTCCCTGATGCTCTTGCCATTGTGCTGTGGTCCCGCCATCGCGCGGGGAGCATTGCATCGAGCCGTCGGCCGTTAAATACGTACTTCCTCGTGTCGCGCGCGCGCGACCTCGATTGTCAGGGCGCAACCGCCATCATCATGCGCACCAGCTCGGCCAGCGAGCCGGCCTCCATTTTCTGCATGACGTGTGCACGGTGGATTTCCACAGTGCGCTGACTGACCCCTAGGTCGCCGGCGACCATCTTGTTTGCCTTGCCCTGAGTCACGAGATCGAGTACTTCGCGCTCGCGCGGACTCAGCGAAGCGAGTCGCTCGCGAATCCGGTCGGTATGGCGCAGGCGCGAGCGATATTCGGTGTCCCGGACCAGGGCTCGTTGAACGCGATCCAGCAATTCCTGGTCGCGAAACGGCTTTTGCAGAAAATCGAAAGCGCCATGCTGCATCGCTTCCACCGCCATCGGGATATCGCCGTGCCCGGTGATGAAGATCACCGGAATGCTGGCGCCGCGCAGGTTGAGCTCATGCTGCATCTCGAGGCCGCTCATTCCCGGCATGCGTACGTCGAGCACCAGGCAGCCGGGGTGCGCGACGTCATACGTCGAGAGGAATTCCTGTGCCGACGCCGCGGCGTCCGAGTGCAGGCCGGCGGACTTGAGCAACATGCGCAGCGAATTGCGCACCGCGTCGTCGTCGTCGACCACAAACACGGTTTGCGGCAGATCTTTCATGGCGGCGTCTCCTGATGCGCGGGGAGGATGAAGTAGAAGCATGCGCCGTGCGGCTGGTTGGCGCGATAGCCGAGCCGCGCTTCATGCGCCTTGATGATGGACCGGCTGATCGCGAGTCCGAGTCCCGTGCCGGTGGGTTTGGTGGTGAAAAACGGCTCGAAGATCCTCTGCTCGACTTCGCCCGCGAGCCCCGGACCGAGGTCGCTCACCGAAACTTCAACGTCGCCGGCGTCGGTGGGACGTGTGGTGATGCGAACTTCGAACGGAGCGCCGTCGTGCTCGGCCCCCTGTGCTTCGAAGGCGTTGTGCACCAGGTTCATGAGCACCTGCTGGATCTGCACGCCGTCGACGGTCACCCTCGGCAGCGGCGTCGACAGCTCGAGCGCCAGCCGGCCATCGTGCACGCGAGCATCGCTTGCCAGCAGCCCATGAACTTCGCGGATCAGTTCATTGATGTCCTGGGCCTCGCGCCGCACATCCTCGTTGCGCACCAGCGAGCGGATGCGCCGGATGATCTCGCCGGCGCGTAGCGCCTGGCCCGCGATCTGTTCGAGAGCGCCGGATACTTCGGGGATGTCGGCCGCCGGCACGCGCAGCAGTCGAACGCAGGCCTGTGCGTAGTTGGCAATGGCCGCCAGGGGCTGGTTGAGCTCGTGGGAGATACCCGCGGCCATCTCGCCCATGGTTGCCAGGCGCGACACGCTGTTCATGCGCTCTAGTGCCTTGTGCGCTTCGCTTTCGGCACGGCGCTGGTCGGTGATGTCTTCACCCGAGAGCATGACCCCCGTGGCGACGTTGTCCGCGTCGCGCAGCGCCACACCGCGCCAGGTGATGAATCGATCTTCGCCTTCGGACGGACGCACGTGATATTCGAAGATCTGTGGCTCGTCGCTGCCACTCAGCAATAGCGCGCGAAAGCCGGTGCGCGCCGCGCCCCGGTCTTCCGGCGCCACGCAACTATCTATCCAGCTGCTGCCGACGATGGCCGCGTCCCCCTTCCTGAGCACGCGGATGGCCCGCTGGTTGACCAGCTGCACGATTCCCGCGCGATTGGTTGCGACCAGCATGACCTGGGCCAGGTCCAGGTACAGCCGGTTGACCTGGCGTTCCTTCTCGAGGGTGGCGAGCGCCTTGCGGCGCAGGGAGGTGTCGTGCAGGAAGCCGACGAACTGCGGCGGCGTGGTGTTGGGAATGCGCCCGACGCTCAGGAAGACCGAGAATTCACTGCCATCGCGGTGGCGCGCCCGGACGTCACGGCCCTTGCCGAGGATCCGCGCCTCACCGCCCGCCAGATACCGCTTCAGGTGATCGTCGTGACCGGCGCGGTCGATCGTCGTCATCAGCATCGAGACGTTCCGGCCAAGCGCGTCGGCGGCCCGATAGCCGAACATCGCTTCGGCGGAAGCGTTGAAAGCCAGGATGCGCCCGCGATCGTCCATGATCACGACGGCGTCGAACGTAGCTTCCAACAGCGCGAGTACGTCGGATGTCGGCGCGGTCATGTCACGCAAAGATACTCCTTGCGTGCCCCGGGTTGTGAGGCGTCGACTGGTTAGACTCGGGGCGAGGATTCCACGGTCCGCAGCAGCTTCGCATCGACCTCCGATTCGGCCGCAAGCCAGTCTTCGATCTCGTGGCCGGGCGCGAATCCTCGTCTCTCGGCGCGGAAGAAGGCGGCTTCGGCGATCAGTTCCGCCCGCTGCTCCGGTCCAACGAAGTGAGCCGCGGTCACCGCGTTCTTGCTGGTGGCGACGGATTTTCGGGGCGCACGCTTGCGCGGGGTCGGTGTTGTCGTGCCTTTCTCACGGGGCATGGCCGCGATTCCTCGGGGTTTGGATGAATGAAAGTCGCGCAGCCGACATCGTGAGACGCGAGCATGAACAGCAACATGCGCAATTATCCCTATTGATAATGTTGCATGCGCGCCGTCTTATTAAGTCCAACATGAAAAATTTTCAAGCGCGTGAATGAGGGAGTCAGATGAACGCCTACGAACTCTGCCAGCGCCACGTCGTCACCGTCCGGCGGCACGAGGACCTAACCACCGCAGCATGGATGATGCGTGAGAGAAATGTGGGTTGCCTGGTGGTGGTCGAGCCCGCTGGCGCCATGGGTGGGGAGCGCCCCGTGGGTATGCTGACCGATCGCGACATCGTCACCACCGTCATTGCGCGCAACAGCGAACTGCACAGCCTCGTGGTCAACGATGTGATGACGCGCCAGCCGGTGACGGTATCGGTGCATGCCAGCATCGACGACGCTCTGCTGCGCATGCGCAACGGGGCCGTGCGCCGGGTGCCGGTGGTGGACGACCGCGGCCGGCTCGCAGGAATCCTCGCGCTCGACGACATATTCGAGCACATGGCGGACCGTGCGCCGGCAGCCGCTGCCGCTACGCCCATTCGCCGCGAGTCTCGCTACGAAATGGCGCAGCATCCCTAGCCCGACATTTCAACCCGGCAGGACGGGCAGCGACAGGATCTGAACGCCGCGACCCTGGCGCGGCACACGCGAGTCGAAGTCGGCGGATTTCACCACGAGGATGTCCGCCGTGACCGCGTCCATCACGAACTCGGCCGTGTTGCCGATGAAGAAGCGCTTGAGACCCGAGCGCGACACCACTCCCATCGCGACGATCGCACAGCGTTCGCGCTTGGTGGCGCGCGGTATCGCCTCGCTGGGCCGGCCCTGCACGAGATGGCAATGGCTGCTTTTCACGTCGAAACCATCCACGGCGCGTTCCATCTTGCGCCGCGCCGCACGCTCGAGCTCCTCGTTACTGCCCGCGAGGTCGAGCATTGGTCCATCCGGCATTGCCGGGACGATGGGGAGGGCTGGGATGACCGCATGCAGCGCGTGCAACTCGCCATGCAGCGCGTGCACGAGCTGCGCGCCGGCGCGCAGGATCTGGCGATCGAGATTGCCGGTCTTTGCATGGGCATGCGAGGGATCGACGGCGGCGAGAACGCGCGGACGGTGATACAGCCTCCGGTTCTTCACCAGCAATACCGGAATGGGGCACAGGCGCAGCAACTCCCAGTCGGTATAGGCGAGCAACCAGCGCGCCGGATGCCTGCCCGTGCCGTGGTGATTCTCCACCACTAACAAATCCGCGGAGATGCGTTGGGCCTTGCGGATGATGGCCTCATAGGCCGGGAAGTCCCAGTCCGCAGCCACGTCGACATCGACGCCATGTTTGCGGATGCGCGCCGCGAGTTTCTCGAGCTGCTCGCGCCGCGCCGTCTGCACTTCGCGTTGCCACGATTGCAGATCGATCTCGCGTCCCTGCAGTGCCTCGGCATACAGCGGCGTCGCGATGTCATGGAAGAGAGTCAGCCGGGCTTTCAGGCCCTTGGCGATCTGCGCAGCCTTGTTGACCGCGGGCAGCGCCCGCGCCGCAGGGTCCTTCACGGCCACCAGAATTCGGCGGATCGGCTGCATAACGGCGAGGGTCGCGCAACTGGCCGCCACGCTCCATCAGGAAGATTACTGATTCCGCCGTCGGCTCTGGCCTACGCCGGGTCAGTTCGCGTCTTTTCCGGCCTTTGGATTCGCCGACCGCGCGGACTGCTCGAGGAACGAGCGCAGCTCGGGGGATTCGTCCACGAGCTGGTGGGCCGCGCGTCGCAGTCGGATGATCTGCTCCGAGGACAGCGTGAGTGCGGTGGGAACCCGATCCAGGTACTCACGTTCGGCCGGATCTTTCACTCGATCGAAGGAGAGCTCGACCAGGTCCACATTGAACTTGTCGCAGTCAGGGATCGCCAGCGCCACCTTGCAGCGCGTGTTCCGCACCTCGGTTTCCCAGCGCTTCACGCGCGCGCGCATGAGATTCATGGTCTCGAAGCTATAGCGGTTGAAAGTCACGCTGACCACGGCGTCGGCCACCTTCTTGATGCCGAGCGGCTCGGGGCGCTTGGCGTATTTCGGGTCGAAGCCGGTGCGCGCGTCGACCACGATGAACAGCATCCGGCGCGCGCGGGAGAACCCGTTGCGGCGCAGCGCATCGGTGACCGTCTCGCCGAGGGCCACTTCATCGAGGATGGCGCGCGCGCCGAGATTGTCGGCCAATGCTCCGTCTGCCAGGTGCAGGTACGGGTAGTTGGTGGAATCGAGGAATGACAACAGACGCTCCGCTCGTTCGTGGCGATAAACGTCTTCCTCGCCGACCGCATCGGTATTCACGCTTTCGGGCGGCACGTAGCCGCATTGTCCGGCAAAGGTCCGCATGACCAGCGGCGCGAAATAGATGGGCGTCGCCGCCGAGGCGAACACCGCGCGCGCCACCGGAATGCTCTTCGGGTCGACGCAGATGCCGTTCAACTGCTCGCGCGTGAACGCGAACGGCTTGGCGCGCACCAGGTCCGTCGCCGACACGATCACGCGCGGCGAGCGAGTCATGATCTGGTCGACGGTGGCGCCGTTGAACAGCTCCTCGTCGAAATATTCCACCTCGAGATCGCTGCGACTCACCAGCGGTTTGGCCAGGCGCGACCAGTTGGCCGGCGCCAGCACCTTGTGCCAGAGGTCTTTTTCCGTGTCGTGATTCAGGAATCGTGGCGCGTAGCTTTCGAACGCTTCCTTGCCATTGAGTGCGTAGTAGGCCGCCGTGAACGCACCGCCGGACACGGCCGAGATGAGGTCGACTTCATCGAGCAGCGAATGCAGCTCGCCATCGGGAGTCGTCACCTTCACGTTGCGCAGCGCTTCGAGCACGCCGAAGGAGAATGCGGCCGCACGCTTGCCGCCGCCGGAAAAAGTGACGACCACGAAAAACTTGTCGGAGTTGGCCTCGACGCCGGGCGCCAGCACCGGTGCGGTCAGGGGGATGATTTCCTTGAGCGGTTGTTCGCGTGTCGGCGTGCTGCCGCAGGCGGCGAGTGCGGCGGCGGCGCCGATGGCAACTGGCGCGGATCGCACCCAACGGGGAAATTTCATGCAACGCAGTATACGGCCGTCGCAGCGCGGCGCCCGGCGTTGGCTGCCGCCAGGCGATGCAATACTCATCTGACGTCGTGGTCGCACGCGGCAGAAGAGCTTCTCGCGCCTAACGTGCGTAGATATCCGGCCGCACGATTTCCATGAGATTTCCCGCGCGGCCCGCCTCGACGAATCCGGACAACTGGTAGAGGCCGTGCGCGTCGCGCGTCGCCAGCATCACCCGTCGCGCGCCGGCGAGGGCCGGATGCGCCATTACTTCGCCCATCATCACCTTCGCGAGGCCGTGACCGCGATGCTCTTCGAGCACGTAGACGTCGCACAGATAGGCGAATGTGGCGTAGTCCGTCACCACGCGGCTGAGACCGACTTGCGCGCCCGTGACGGATTCATAGACGCCGAAGCACAGCGAGTGACGCAGCGCACGTTCGACGATGTCCTTGGGGATCCCCGGCGACCAGTACGAGCGCGTCAGATAAGCGTGAATCGCCGTCGCATCGAGGCGCGCGGGATCGCTCGAGATTTCGTAACCATCGATGGTGTTCATTGCGGGTCGCGGTCAGTCGACGACAAACAACTTCGCGCCCATGCGCGTGGAAGAGCGGTGCGGTTCGGCGTCATCGGCGACCTGGTAACTCACGCCCGGGGTGAGGATGAACTTGCGCCCATCCGCCAGCTCGGTCTCGAGCTCGCCCTGCAGGCAAAGCATGAAATGCCCCTTCGAACACCAGTGATCCGCGCGATAACCGGGCGAGTAGTCGAGCATGCGCACGCGTATCTCGCCGAACTTGCGCGTGCGCCACCGTGCCTCGCCCTGTTCGCCGGCGTGAGTAGTTTGTTCGACCGTGTTCCAGTCGACGGTGCCGAACGGCAGGTTGTCGATCTTCATCGTGAGCGGTTCATCGTGACTCGTTCAGTGCTTGCCGGCGAGCACGTCGGCGAACACATTCGTGTCGACGTTGCCGCCGCTCAGACTGAGCCCGACGCGCAATCCCCGCAGTGACTCGCGCTCGCGCCAGGCTGCGGCAAACGCCGCGGCGCCGGCACCCTCGGCCACGTTGTGCGTGTATGCAAACAAAGCACGCATGGCGGCCGCGAGCTCGGCGTCCGTGACTTCGACGATCCGGCTCACGTTGCCGAGGATGATGGCGAGCGCCTCGGCGTCAGGCTTGCGGCAGGCCATGCCGTCGCCGAGTTTCGTTTCCACCGGTGCCTCGACGATGCGCCGGGCCGCGAATGATTTCGAATAGGTCGGTGCGTGCGCGGACACGACGCCCACGATTTTGGTGCGAGGCGAGTACACGTTGCGCGCGGCCGCGGCGGCACACACTCCGGAACCCTGGCCGACCGGCACGTACACCACGTCGAGATCCGGAGCCGCGCGAAACAGCTCCGCCCAGTAGCTGGTGACGCCGAGCATGATGTCGGCGTGATACGCCGGCACCATGTGCAGGCCGTCGCGCGCGCCAACGCGCGCGGCCTCCTCGCGCGATTCCTGGAAGTCATCGCCATGCTCGACGAGAGTCACGCCGAGCGCGCGCATGGCGCTGTTCTTCTCCACGCTGTTGCCGCGCGGCACATATACCGTGGCCGGTAGATTGAAGCGGCGGGCGGCCAGGCCCACCGCCTGTCCGTGATTGCCGCGCGTCGCGGTGATGACGCCGCGGCAGTCGGGCTCGCGCTGCATCAGTTTCTGGAAATACATCGCCGCGCTGCGCGCCTTGAAAGCACCGATCGGCGTGTGGTTTTCGTGCTTGATCCACACCTCGGCACCGAACGCGGCGGCCACCTGCGGCCACACGTATTGCGGAGTCGGCGGCACCAGCGTCGCGATGAACTGCGCCGCCGATTCGATGGCGGCGCGGTCGGGCAGGGGCGGCGCGGGATAAGGCTGCGTTTGTGTCATGGGATTTACGGCATTCATTGCCTGAAATATACGCGGCACGGACAGTACAGTTACAGTACAGTTAGTCCTGCAAATAACCCCACTGGCCCGCTCTTATATATGGCGCTACAGACCAAACAAGACCATCGCCTGCCCGCGCAGCTCGCCGCGCGCCTGGCGCAGCGCATCGAGACCCACGCGCTGCGTCCGGGAACGCGGTTACCGTCGATCCGCAACTGCGCCGAGGAATCGCGCGTCAGCCGCTCGACCGTGGTCGAGGCCTACGACCAGCTCATTGCCGCCGGGCTCATCGAGTCCCGGCGCGGCTCGGGTTTCTACGTACGCCCGCGGGCTAACAAACATGCGCACCGGCGCGTGCCGGCGCACACGCTTCCGGGCACCGTGCTCGACGTCAGCTGGCTGTTGCTCGCACAGCGCCGGCAATCGCCCGGCAGCGAACAGCCCGGCGCGGGCCTGCTTCCCGAGGACTGGCTGGATCACGAACTGGTGGCGGCCGCCGTGCGCGGCGTGGGCCGCAGTCGCGGCTCGTGGCTGCTCAAGTATGGCGCGATCGAGGGCTATCTACCGCTGCGCGAGGCGCTGAGCACGCGCCTGGCGCAGGCGGGCATCGAAGTCGCGCCCGAGCAGGTGGTCACCACCGCCGGCGCCACGCAGGCCATCGACCTGGTCGCGCGCCGATTCCTTGCGCCCGGCGACCTGGTGTTCGTCGAAGATCCGGCGTGGTTCGTGATGTTCGCGCGCTTCGCGGCCTTCGGCGCGCGTATTGTGGGCGTGCCTCGCGGAGTCGACGGCCCGGACATCGCCGCGCTCGAGAGCCTGCTGGCGCGCGAGCGGCCGAAGCTGTTCATCCTGAATTCCGTGGCCCACAACCCGACCGGCTCGTGCATGAGCGCCGAAGTTGCCGCGCGCGTGCTCGATCTCGCCACGCGTCACGATTTCATGATTCTCGAAGACGACATCTACGGTGACCTGCAGGGGCGCCACGCGGTGCGGCTCGCCAGCCTCGACGACGGGCGGCGCGTGATCTACATCGGTGGTTTCGCCAAGACCCTAGCGGCCAACCTGCGCGTCGGATTCGTGGCGGCGCATCCAGCGCTGGCGCGCGAGCTGCGCGACATCAAGGCGCTCACCGGGCTGTCGTCGAGCGAGCTCGGTGAACGAGTGGTGGCGCGCATCATCCTCGAAAGAAGTTACGAACGATTGCTCGAACGACTGCGCGGCCGGCTCGATGAATGCCGGGCGCGCACCGCCGAGGCGCTGCAACGCATGGGCGCGAAGATCGCGGGGCCACCGCCCGGCGGCATGTATCTGTGGGCCGACTTCGGCCGCGACACCAACGAACTCGCCACGGCCGGCAGCCGCGAGGGCGTGCTGTGCGCGCCGGGCAGCCTGTTTTCACCGACGCAGTTGCCGAGCAACTGGATGCGCATCGCCGCCGCCACGTGCCTCAACGCCACGGCAATGGCGTTCCTGCAGCGGGCGATGCGGCGCTGACTCGCGTTATTGCAGAAACTTGAATGTCGGGACTACTGCTTCGAAGTCGGCCAGGTGATGCTCGAAATAGTAGATAGCCGGGGCGTCGAAACGCAGCAGGTATGCCCGGTCCGACCCGACCACGCCATAGACCACGTGCCGTTCGCGCACGTGTGAGCGCGAGAGATTGAGCAGCGAGGTGAGCTCGACGCGAAAGCCGTCGCGACCTGCGACCCTGGCCGGGAGCAGCGAAGTTACTTCCATGTCCGCATAGCGAGGGTCCGCCTTGAGCAAGCTCACCGCGATGGCGCCTGCTTTCATCGAGTCGGCTTCCGTCGTCTCGAATGACTTGTCATCGATGCAGATGCGCTCCAGCGCCGCCATTCGAAGACTGAAACACATCAGGTGAGCGGATTCCGAGTCGAACCACCCTCCGGGCGACAGAACAGTGAAACCCCTGCGCGGGCGAGGGTGGGGCACCGGCTTTTCCGGTGCCCGGACGCGATACGTTTTCAATTCGGCGCGCGGCGGTGGCGGAATGATGTCGAACAACGCGTGCATCCAGGTGTTTGCGCCGGCGACGTCGTCGGCCTCACCGGCGAACCCGCGCTCGGGCAAATACACCATCAGCACTTTGCCGCTTCGCAGGTTCAAGACCACCGCGCTGAGTTCTTTCTGGTTCCCGCCGCCAACCAGGAACCCATTTCCCAACATGCTGAACAGAGTCAGGATCGCGACGCTGCCAGCAGGTTCGCCGCGACTGCCGCTCACGAAGATCGCGTTGTCCACGCCAGTGCGATCGGCGAGAAAGGCCAGACCGTCGCCAATGCTGTAGTCGAGGCGCCTTTGACTGAGCGCGCCGATCACGGCCAGTCGCAGGAGGTCGACGTGCTCGCGGAGTGACTTTTGCTCGTCGGCATTGAGCTCAGGCAGGGCGATGAACTGCGTAGCCTGCTCCCGCTTCAATGCGCGATCCAGCGAGCCCTCCAGGTTGCGCTCCGCGGCCTCAGACTTTTCGGCGACGACTGTGGGGGACTCTCCGACTCCGTATTTGAAATAGGTGAACTTGACCGGAAGCACCAGCAGTCGTTCCTGAGGTTCGACCGCTGCCGGGCTTTTTGCCTGAAGTGGCAACCCGGCCAGCGCAACCAGAACCGCGATGCCCGCGATTCCGATGCGTGACTTCATCAGCTACAACAGCTTGAGCGTGGCCACCGACTGTTCGACTTCGGCGACGTTCTTGTCGTAGTAGTAGAGCAGCGGCGCTTCGTAGTGCAGCGTATACAGGCCGTTCTGGTTAGCCACGCCGTACAGCAGGTGTTTGTAGCGGATGCCGTCTGCCTGGAAGGTGCGCTTGCTGGTGAGCTCGGCGCGGAATCCCGCGCGACCGCCCAGCATCATCGGCGCCACCGAGTTGATCTCGAGTGTCTCGTGGTTCGGGGTCATCTTCAGGTTGGCGACCACCTTGTTGCACAGGTCGCGCGGATCCATGTCGGGGCTCGCGTCCGTCTTGTCCTTGCCGGTTCCAAAAGCGCCCTTGTTTTTCACCTGGGTCACGACCAGCTGCTGCAGTCCATTGCCATAGCGGGTCACGTTCTGCGTGGTACCGAGCGTGAGCACGTTCCAGCCGACCGGAAGATTGATGCTGTACTTGCCGCCGGAGCTCGTCACCGGTTTCGAATCGACCGGTTTCCAGGCGATGCAGCCCGTGAATATCAGCGTTGCCGCGACCGACACCAGGAGTGACTTCTTCATTGCGCCGTTTCCTTTTCGAGCGTTGACACATAGAGCTCTATGAATCCCTTCTCCACGGAGTTGGGATCGAGCTCGAGATATTTGCGCAGCAGCGGTAGCGCGGCCGCCTTGTCGCCGTCGTGCATCAGGCGTTTGCCGAGCGCGGCGTACGTGGGTGGATAGTCCGGAGCGGCGACCAGCGTTTCGCGGTAGGCCGCGAGAGATTTCTCCGCGTCGCCCTTGTCGTTGCGCAGGCGAAATCCTTCGGCGAGGTGGAAGCGGCAATAGGGCGGCAGCGTCGCCAGCAGATCTTCGCGCTCCAGCAGGTGCACCAGTAGTTTGCCGTTGCCTTCGCGCAGGATGCCATCGAGCGCCGCCACGCGCGCCGAGGCGGTCTGCACCTGGTATTCATCGGCGTACGTCACGCCTCCCGGTCCGGCCTTCCTGGCGAGGTTCACGAAGTTGGCGATGCGCTCGCTCACCGCCGGGTGGCTGGCGAAAAACAGCGGCTGCTTGATCTTGAGGGCGTCGAGCTCGCGCAGCAGCCGACGGAAAGTCTCCGCGCCGGAGCTCGGGTCGTATCCCGCCCTGGTCATGCGCTCGAAGCCCTGCACGTCCGCCTCGCGCTCGTGGTCGCGCGACATTCCCATGATCGACGACACGCCGGCGAGCTGGCCGAGGGCCGGTGCGCCGAGCGCGGCGCCGAGAATCGTCAGTATCGGCATCGAGACTTTCGCCGAGCTCACCGCGCGGTAGATGTGGTCGCCGGTGAAATGCGCTCCTTCATGACCGAGCACCGAGGCCAGCTCGGCCTCGTTCTTCAGCCGCAGCAGCGTGCCGGTGTGGATATAGAGCCGGCCGTTCGGCATCGCGAATGCGTTGAACGAGGTCGCCTTGAAGGTGCGGATCTGCAGCTCGCCCTTGTGGTCCGGATAAAGCTTGTCGGTGACGCCCTGCAGATAGGCGTCGAGGTGCGGATCGCCGTAGAGGATGCCGAGCTCTTCGATGACGTGCGAAGCCTCATTGGCCTCGTAGGCGATGCGCGCGCGTTGCTCGGCCTCGTTCAATGCATGCGCGGGCATGCCGGCACACACCAAAGTGCCGGTGGCTAACAAGGCAAGCGCCCGCGGGCGGATCATTTCTTCTTCTTGGCCTTGACGCCGAGCAAGGTGCTGGCCGGGTAGGTACCCACCAGCGCCATCATGGTCTGTTCGGCCCCCGCCTTTTCACGGATGTTGCCCTTGGTGCCCATGCGCTCTTCCAGCCACTGAATGTTGCCGGAGTTCAGATCGACGATGCCGGCCGTGCCCTGCGCGCCGCCGATGGGGATGGCTACACCAGCCGCCGCGAGCAGCAGCATCATCGCGATTCGGCCGCCACTGGAGTTGACTTGCGCGCCCGCAACCACCACGGCCGCGTCGGCGCCGCTGCGCTCGATCAGGAACTTGAGTCCATCACCGATCGAGTAGTCGAAATTCTTCTGCTTCGTTTTCCAGGCCGGGCCGCCCAGGCGAATCATCTGCGAGGCGTTGAAGGCCGTGAGCTTGTAGAGCGCCACGTGCTCTTTGAGAAGCTCCGCTTCGGCCGGGCTCATGGCCGGCAGGTCGATTATCTGAAATTTCTTGGTGTGCTTGAGCACCTTGATGGTTGCCGTCGTGAGCGCTTCCTCGGCCTCGGTGGTCGCGGCCGGCACCGGCTCGATCATTCCGCCGGCCGACATCTCCAGCACGTCGAAGTCGACGGGTAGTACCAGGACTTTCAAGGGAGGACCCGTGACTTCGGGTTCCTTTTCCTTCGCCTTGGATGCGCAGATGGTGGGGGCCGACAAGCACGCAGACAGAATCACGACGCGTAAAGCGCCAACCGCACGAAATCCCATGACATCCTCCCAGATGCTGGCGACCTTGTTGAATAGTTTGGTGTCGCCTTGGCTCGCTGGTGCACACCCTGCCGAAAAAAACGTGTGCTTGTCAATCACCGGCTGTTGACGCCTCAATTTGGCGCCTGCAACGCGGCGGCCGCGCTGGATTCAGTCCGGAAAGGACGATAAAGCGGCCGGACTTCGGCCTAGAATAGCCGCCAAAGTCACCGGGCATATGTAAACCCGGTGCATACAAAAAGGGGCTCGCCATGTTCTCCGCATCCGCGAAACGTTCTTTGTTAGTCGTTGCGTGCAGCGCCACCCTGACGCTCGCAGCCTGCTCGAAGAAAGAAGAGGAGGCGGCAAAGCCGGCCGCCCCCATGGCTTCAACCGCGCTCGAAGGCGCGCTCGACATCGTCGCCTGGCCGGGCTACATCGAACGAGGCGAGAGCGACAAGGCCTACGACTGGGTCTCGCAGTTCGAAGCCGACACCGGTTGCAAGGTCACCGTGAAGACCGCCGACACTTCCGACGAGATGGTCTCGCTGCTCGCGAGCGGCGGCCCTCAACCCAGCCCTTCGGGCGATGGCTCCTGGCCGCCTCCGGGCAACGCGCCTTACGACCTGGTCACCGCCTCTGGCGACGCATCGTTACGGCTGATCCGCGGCGGCACGGTAATCCCCGTCGATATCACCCGCGTCCCGAGCTATGCCACCCTCGATCCGCGCCTGCAGGAGGCGGCGTGGCATTTTGTCGATGGCAAACACTACGGCGTGCCCTATCAGTGGGGCCCGAACGTACTGCTCTACAAGACAGACGTCTTCAAGAAGCCGCCCACCTCCTGGTCGGTGGTGTTCGAACCGCAGAAGCTCCCGGACGGCAAGCCGAACAAGGGCCGCGTCCAGGCCTACGACGGGCCTATCTACCTCGCCGACGCCGCGCTGTACCTCAAGGCCAAGAAGCCGGATCTGAGCATCAAGGATCCGTACGAGCTCAACGAGTCGCAGTACAGCGCCGTGCTCGAGCTGCTGCGCACGCAGCATCCGCTGATCCAGCGCTACTGGCACAACGCGAACGTTCAGGTGCAGGACTTCCAGAACGAGGGCATCGTCGCCTCGGGCTCCTGGCCTTTCCAGGCGAACACGCTGCTCGCGAACAAGGCGAAAGTGGCCAGCACGGTTCCGGAAGAAGGCGCCACCGGGTGG
This sequence comes from Steroidobacteraceae bacterium, assembly GCA_035995425.1. GTDB lineage: Bacteria > Pseudomonadota > Gammaproteobacteria > Steroidobacterales > Steroidobacteraceae > CADEED01. The sequence continues at coordinate 579 of DASYKM010000092.1, read as the reverse complement.
GCCGACACCACCATGCTGGCCGCCGGCGCCAAACATCCGAACTGCGCCTACAAGTGGCTGGAGTGGTCGCTGTCGCCCAAGGTTCAGGGCGACGTGGCCGCGTGGTTCGGTTCGAACCCCACGGTGCCGAAAGCCTGTGAAGGCAATGCCTTGTTAGGACCCGAGGGTTGCAAGACCAACGGCATGGAGAACTTCGACAAGGTCGCCTTCTGGCGCACGCCGGAAGGCAAGTGTGCGTCGCACGTCGAAGGCTGCGTTCCTTACAGCCGTTGGGTCAGCGATTACGTTGCGATCATAGGCGGCAAGTAACCGCCCGCTCGTCGCATGACTGCGGCGATCGAATTCCGCGGCGTCTCGCGCGTGTTCGGTGACGTGCGCGCGGTCGACGATGTGTCGTTCGCGATCGAACCCGGCGAGTTCTTCGCGATGCTGGGCCCGTCGGGATCGGGCAAGACATCCTGTTTGCGGCTCGTGGCGGGTTTCGACTCGCCCGACCGCGGACAGGTGATGCTCGACGGCCAGGACGTATCCGCCGTGCCGCCCTACGACCGCAACGTCAACACGGTCTTCCAGGATTAC
>DASYKM010000091.1:0-1926 GCA_035995425.1 Steroidobacteraceae bacterium | reverse complement strand
AGACGCGGCCGTCCGAAAGCTGGTCGATGGTGGCGAGCTGGCGTGCAAGTAGCGTCGGCGCGGTAAAGCCCGGCCGCTGTGCGATCAGGACATTGAGCCGATCGGTAACACCCAGAACATGCTGGCCGATCTGCAGTCCATCCGGCGAGGTGGAATGAAACGCCAGCAGGGCACGATTGAACCCGGCGCTTTCATGCGCCTTTGCGACGGTCTCAATGTAATGACGGTCCAGCACAGGACCGTTCCGCACGATGGTTTCGGACGAATTGTTGTTGGTGATGTAGCCGATGAATTCCACTGACATTGGCAGCTCCAGTTCTGGTTCAATTCCGCATTGGTTCAGAGGCCGAGCGCAAGGCGGCCGGCGTTGACGCGGGTCGCGTCGTCCTGCGGCGTATGGACTCGTCCGCACAGCACGTCGCGGTAATGCCGCTCGAGCGGGTTGGCCCGCGTCAGGCCGTGATTGCTCGTCAGCGACAGCGCCTCCTCGACCACCGCGACGGCGTTATTCGTGACGGTCAGCTTGACGATGTTGGATTCCGATGCGCTCAGCGCAACCCCATCGTCGTAGTCGCCGGCGAAACTTTCGATCAGGCGCGCATTGACCGCCAGCCGCGCCTCGATGCCGCCGACCACCTCCTGCATCCGTGGCAGCGTGGCGAGCGACGTGCCGAGGTTGGAGGGCACCCGGTTCTTCAGGAACTCAACGAGCCAGTCGCGCGCTGCGCGGGCGATGCCGTCGTAAATCGCGGCCACGAAGATCGCATGGACCGTGGCCTGGGTGAAATCGGGCACCCGCCACTCCTCGGGCTCGCGAACGTCGATTTCATGGTCGAGCGGGAACACGACATCGTCGAACACGATGTCATGGCTGCCGCTGGCGCGCAGCCCGAGATGATCCCAGGTCTCGATAATGCGCGTCCCCGGCAACCCCGCGGGAACCAGAAACAGGCCGACCCGGACGTTCGGTTCATCGGTCTTCGCCCACACCGCGTACCATTTCAGCGCCGGCGCTCCGGTCGAATAGATCTTGCGGCCGCTGAGCCGCCATCCGGTCTCGGTCCTCCGGGCGATCGTGGCCGGAAGGCCGCCGCGCGACGGCGAGCCGAGATCGGGCTCGACCCGCAGCGCGTTGATGAGGCCTGCGCCTTCGACAGCCTCGCGGGCCAGCTTGCGCGACAGGCGGCCGGGCCAGCGCGTGCTCCTCGCCATCACCAGGTGCTGAATGTAATGCATCGACAGCACCAGCGCCGTCGATGGATCGGCCTTGCCGAAGATGCCGATGATGCGCGCCGCGTCGAGCGCGCCCGCGCCGAGGCCGCCCAACGCGGCCGGCACGGTCAGCGCCAACAGTCCCGCCTCCGACAATTCCTTGAAATTCTCGAAAGGAAAGCTGGCGTCGCGATCGTGCTGCGATGCCCGGGCGGCAAATTCGGACGCGAGCAGTTTGGCGCAATTGAAGAAAGCCGGCGTCGAATCCACCGGGAGTTCCTTGCGGATGGAATTGCTCACCATGTCGCGTCCAATCCAAGCAGGCCCAGAATTTCGTGGCGCAGTTCGGCTAATTTGGGGTCGCCCCGGTGCCGGGGGTAGGGGCGATCGACGGCGATATCGGCCTTGATGCGCGCGGGGCGGTCACTGAACACGATCACGCGGTTGGCCAGAAACACGGCTTCCTCGACATCATGGGTCACCAGCAGCGCCGTGAATCCAGTGCGCTGCAGCGAAGCGATCTCCGCCTGCATGGTCATGCGCGTGAGCGAGTCGAGCTTGCCGAGCGGCTCATCGAGAATGAGGATCCGGGGATCATTCACCAGCGCACGCGCCAGCGCCACCCGCTGCGCCATGCCGCCGGATAGCTGATGCGGATAGGCGGTGCGGAACGGCGACAGGCCGACGAGATCGAGCGCCGAATCGACGCGGTGA
>DASYKM010000090.1:0-11899 GCA_035995425.1 Steroidobacteraceae bacterium | reverse complement strand
CAATCCAGATCATCACCACCGCATTCAAGCTGCGCGCCCTCGGCATGACGCTGAATCGCGTTCCCTTGTTCGTGTGGGCGATGATCGTCACCGCCTTCATGATCCTCTTTGCGATGCCGTCGGTGATGCTGGCCAGCACGTTTCTCATCACCGACCGGCTGGTCGGCACGCAGTTCTTCAATCCGGCCGAAGGCGGCGACGTGCTGTTGTGGCAGCACATGTTCTGGTTCTTCGGCCATCCCGAGGTGTACATCATCTTCGTGCCGGCGCTCGGCATGATCTCCGAAATACTGCCGACCTTCGCGCGCCGCCGCGTGGTCGGCTATCTCGCGCTCGTGATCGCGCTCATGACCATCGCCTTCCTGTCGTTCGGACTGTGGGTGCACCACATGTTCGTGACCGGGCTGCCGCCGCTCGGCATGAGCTTCTTCACCGCCGCCAGCATCATGATCGCGCTGCCGACGGGCCTGCAGATCTTCTGCTGGATCGCCACACTCGCGACCGGGGCGAAGGTGCGTTTCGCCTCGCCGATCCTGTTCGTGATCGGGTTCTTCTTCGTCTTCATCATCGGCGGGCTCACCGGGGTGATGCTCGGCGCGGCGACGCTCGACTCGCAACTCCACGACAGCTATTTCGTGGTGGCGCATCTGCACTATGTGTTGATCGGCGGTGCGGTCTTTCCGCTGTTCGGTGCGTTCTATTACTGGTTCCCCAAGCTCACCGGCCGGATGCTCTCCGAGCGACTGGGACGCTGGAATTTCTGGCTGTTCTTCATCGGCTTCAACGTGGCGTTCTTTCCAATGCACATCCTCGGGCTGCAAGGAATGCCGCGGCGTGTCTACACCTATTCGGCCGCGAACGGATGGGATGGGCTCAATCTGCTGTCCACCATCGGCGCATTCGTGGTCGCGAGCAGCGTGGCGCTGTTCGCGTGGAATGTATGGAGCAGCTTGCGACGCGGTGCCCGCGCTCCTGACAATCCCTGGGCGGCCGCGGGCCTCGAATGGGCCACCGGCTCGCCGCCCGCCCCGTACAATTTTGCCGGGATACCCGTCGTCAGTTCGCGCGCGCCCCTGTGGGAAGCCGGCTTTCCCGCCGCGGTCGTGAGCGGATTGCCCGAGTCGCTGCCGACCGTTCTCGTCACCCGCCTGCACGACGCGGCTCCCGATCACATCGGTGTGATGCCTTCCGCCAGCCTGTGGCCGCTCTGGGCGGCGATCACGACGACGATTCTCTTCATCGGCACGGTGTTCACGCCGTGGGCGCTGGTGTGGGGGTCGATACCGGTCGGCGTCACCCTGGTCGGCTGGTTCTGGCCGCGGGAAGCCGAGACGCGCAAACAGCGCGAGATCGAACGCAAGCCGCTCGACGCCGAGAACTATCTGGCGGCCGTGGACGAGGCCATGTCATGAGTGCATCCACCACGCTCGATGTGTCGCGGCTGCCCACCTACGCATTCGGCCATCGGTCGCTGATGTGGTGGGCCACCGCGGGCATGATCGTGATCGAGGGCATGGTCTTCGCCATCGCGCTGGTGGCCTATTTCTATCTACGCGGGATTTCGCAGCACTGGCCGCTGTCGGCTTCGCCACCGGACCTGTTGTTCGGCACGCTCAATACCTTCGTGCTGCTGCTGAGCGGCTGGCCGAATCATGTCGCGGCGAAGGCCGCCGAACGCGAAGACCTGCCGCGCGTGCGTCTGTGGATGGTGATCTGCCTGCTTTTCGGCGTGGCGTTCCAGGTCGTGCGCGCCCTCGAGTTCACCGCGCTCAACACCCATTGGACGCTCAACGCCTACGGCTCCATCGTCTTCGCATTGCTGGTGTTGCACACCGTGCACATGATCACCGACTTCATCGATACGGCAGTGCTCGCCGTGCTCATGCACACCGGCCCGCTCAGCGGCCGCCGGTTCGTCGATATCAGCGAGAATGCCGACTACTGGTGGTTCGTCATCGCCGCCTGGCTGCCTATCTATTTCACGATCTACCTGGTTCCGCGGGTGTTTCCATGACCGCGGCCGCCAACGCGCCGCGCTCGCTGATCGCGCAGTGGCTGCTGTTGCTGCTGGCACCGGCGGCGTGGGCGGCGGCGTTGGGCGTGCTCTTTTCGCTGACCGACGAGGTGTGTACGCAGCGATCGCCGACGGCGATGTTGGCGGCCGGCACGATCTGCCTGGTTTTAGCAGCCATTCCGCTCCCGCTGTCGCGCCAGCTCCGCCGCAGATTGGAGGCCGCTTCCAATGCAGACCGCGCACGCTTCATGCTGGACGTCGCCTGCGGTGCAAGCGCCATCTTCGTGCTGGTGACCTTCGTCACCCTGCTGCCCATCTTGTGGCTCAGTCCTTGTCGCACCTGAGGGTTCGCGCGGGCGCTCTCGCCGCGGGTCTGCTGCTGACGGCGGCCGCCAACGCGCATGTTCCGTCATCGGCAAACGCGGAGCCACCTTTGCTGGTGATGACTCTGCTCGGCGTGGCGGCGCTGCTGTATTGCCGTGGACTCGTGCGTCTGTGGCCCCATGTTCGCGCCCGTCGCGAAGTTGCATGGCGAGCCGGCGCATTCTCGATGGGTTGGCTGTCGCTCGCCCTTGCTTTGCTCTCGCCACTCGACACCTACGCCGCCGGATCGTTTGCGCTGCACATGATCCAGCACGAAAGCCTCATGCTGATTGCCGCACCCCTGCTGGTGCTGGGACGCGCCTTGCCGATTTTTCTCTGGGCATTGCCAGGCGGCGCGCGGCGCGTGGCGGCCACCGCGAGCCGCGCTCACGCCATACGCACGATCTGGAGTCGCCTGACCTCACCACTTTCGGCATGGTCGCTTCACGCCGCGGCCTTGTGGCTCTGGCACGTGCCGGCACTTTTCAACGCTGCCCTGGCAAACCCGGTGGTGCACGACTGGCAACACGTGTCATTCCTCCTCACTGCGCTGGTCTTCTGGCATGCGTTGCTGCGGCATGGCAGCCATCCGACCCGCGGCATGGCCGTCGTCTATCTTTTCACGACCACGGTGCACACCGGCGTACTCGGAGCCCTGCTCACCTTCGCGCGTGCACCGCTGTACAGCGGCCTGGATCGCGGCCTTTCCTACTATTGGGGCTTGACGGCACTCGAAGAACAGCAGCTCGGCGGGCTCATCATGTGGGTGCCGGGCGCACTGGTTTACGTGGGTATCGCGCTTGCGCTGGCGGCGCGCTGGATCCGCGATACGGAGATGACGACGAGCCGTTCCGTGCAGGATGCGCCCTGACTACTTCCGCGGTACCGGCGGGTGTTCTATCGCGGCGATGCCGGTCGCGCGTCGTGCGAAGTCCTCGCGAGTCAACGCACGATTGATCCCGAAAGCCGCACGCGCGCCCTCACCGGCGGCGACGATCGACAGCTGGACATCGCGGATGATGTTGCCCGCCACGAACACGCCCGGAACGCTGGTGGCTTCGTATTGCCCACACAGGATTCCGCCGTGCCGCGCGTAGCGGCACCCCAGTGAATCCGCCAGCGACGACTGCCCCCGCGACGGGGTGTCGAAGAACAGCCCTCGTCGGGCGATCCGTTCGCCGTCGGCGAAGAGTACGGCGCGAAGACGGCCGTGAGATCCTTCGAGCGCCGCCACCTTTGTTTCCACGACGCGAATCCGGTTGCGTTCGAGCTCATCGCGTTGCGCGGAGTTGAATCCCGAGTTGCCATCGGTGCACAGCAGGATGTCGCGCGTCCATCCAGTCAACGCGCGCGCCATCTCGAAGCCGCGCCGGCGACGCCCGTACACGGCGAGCGGCGTGCCGCGCAACTCCCAGCCGTCGCAATACGGGCATTGGAACACGCTGCGGCCAAACAACTCCTGGAAGCCCGGTATGCGCGGAATGAGGTCGAATACGCCCGTTGCGATCAGAAGTTTCCGGCAGTGGACCCGCCGCGCGCCCAGCTGAACCTCGAATTCCCCGCGACGAGTGCGGCGGGCCCGCGTCACTTCGAATTCGAGGAACTTCACGTTCGGATAGCGGGCGAGCTCGCGATACGCGAGCTGGCGGAAGCGCGCCGGCGGCGTTCCGTCGCGCGACAGATAGGCATACAGGTGTTTGGACGCCCAGCTGCGCGGCGTCCCCGTGTCGCACACCAGCACACTGCGACAGGCCCGGCCGAGAATGAGCGCCGCCGAAAGCCCCGCGGGACCGGCGCCGGCAATCAGTACATCGTAGCGGGCGACGCGGGAAGCACTCATGAGCCTCGAGGATCGCAGACCCGGCGCAGCACCACTGCCAGAGGGCGCCGATTGCGCGTGAGACGGCGGCCGTCAAATGTGGTGCTGCGCTGGCCCCATATTCGTCGTCCGCTGACAGCCGCAGGTAGTGAGACGATGACATGGGTGCGCCATCGTCCCACCGAGAATGCCCGCTCCTTACATGGAGGCCGCATCATGAATCTCTCCAGCACGATTCTGTTCCTCGCGCTCACGGGTGCCTCGAGCGCCGCGCTCGCCGCCGATGCCGAGAGCACTCCCCCCGCGCCGTCCGTCTTCGTCAAGAAGGCGGCGCTCGATGGAATGACGGAGGTCGAGGCCGGCAAGGTCGCGCTTGCGAAATCGCAAGATCCCGCCATTCGCAGCTTCGCCGAGCGCATGGTCAGCGACCACGGTCGCGCGAATATGGAGCTTGCTTCACTCGCGAAGCGCAAAGGCATTACGGCGCCGAAGAAGCTCGATGGCGAGCACCAGGCAATGCTCGATGCGTTGAAAGCAAAATCGGGAACTGCCTTCGACCAGGCTTACTCGGAACACATGAACTCCGATCATTCCAAGGCGATCGCCCTGTTCGAGAGCGCGGCCGGCTCGAATGACCCGGACCTCGCGCAGTTCGCGGAGAAGACCCTGCCCACGCTCAAGGAACACAAGCAGCTCGCCGAGCATTTGCCGGGCCAGTGACAGAAACGGTGACGCCGGCGCGGACGCGGTTGACGGGCTAGTTGCCGAGTCCGCGCTGGACCGCTCGAATCAACACGGCGACGGGAAATCCCCGCAGGACATCCTCCACGGGGAAAGATTCGTCCAATTCGAGCGGATGGCCGTGCAGCAGATGACGCCACGCGCGCGGACCGCGTGGCGCCGGTAGCCGTATGCGAACCTGGCGCGGGGAATTCTCCGCATGCGCATCGCCGCGAAACAGCGCCGCGACAACGAGCAACTCGCAATCCGCACCGACGCGGGAGAACGCGAGCAGACGCTGGTCCGTGTCGCCGACCACCTCACAAGGGGTGTACGAGCCATTCGAAAACAATTCGGGGTGCTCGGCTCGGCATTGCAGAAGCAGCCATGTGATGAGCTGCTTGAGCGACCCGTCTTGCGATTGCGCAAAGCGAAGTCGAATGGCCGCCTGGGGATCCGCACGCCAATCTTCCTGCGCGCGAGCCAGCAGCTTCGCGCGGAGGTCATAGTCCACCGCGCGGCGATTGTCGGGATCGACCAGGCTGAGGTCCCACAGCTCGGCCCCTTGGTAGATATCGGGAATACCGGGCAGCGTGAGTTTGAGCGTCAACTGAACGACGCTGTTGCTCGCCCCCAGCATCGCCACTTTGCGTTGAAAGACCGAGAACGATTGCAGAAAGGCGGGATTGGCAAAAGCCGCGTCGACGAACTGCATGGCGCGACCTTCATAGTTTTCATCTGGCTTTGCCCAGGTAGTGTGCACCTTGGCCTCGCGTAGCGACTTTCGCACGGCGCTCCGGGCGCGTTCCTGAAAAGTCTGCAACTCCGACAGATCGTCGGGCCAGCTGCCGAGCAACAACTGGTAGATGAAATACTCGGTGTTGGCATCGTTCAAGTGTGCCCCGGGCTCGCGCAGGATCGAATGCCAATCGCGTACCACGTTCGACCACTCGTCCGGTATTTCGCCGAGCACCAGCAATCGTGCGCGCGCATCTTCGCCACGCTTGGTGTCGTGAGTCGAAGTTGCCAGAAGACCCTGCGGCCAGTTCCTGGCCCGCTTCGCGTTGGCGGCATGAAAATCGACGATCGAAAGACCGAGCTCCTCCGGAAAGCCCCCGACCTCGTTGAGCGCTATGAGCCGGTTGAACCGATAGAAGGCGGTGTCTTCCAGGCCCTTGGCCATCACGGGACCGCTGTATTGCTGGACCTTCATTGCGCAGCGCAGGGCCGCGTGGCGGCTGAAGCCGCTGCGCGGCGCCGATACCAGGTCTCCGGTGAGCAGCGCTTCGAGAAAGTCGAACACGCTCGGATCGATGTCGCGTTCTTTGCGCCTGGCGGTGTCGAGTGCGGTCGAGAGCTCGCGACGCTCGACCTCCGCGAGGTGTCCCTCGCCGTTCAGATAGGTCCGATAAACGGGAAAACAGGCGATCAGTTCCCGTAGCGCGCGCCGGAGAATATTGCGCGTGAAGTCGGCGGTGCGCGAGTTCTGCCGGGCTACCCGGGCGGCATCCCGGGCGAGAACGTTGAGCTCACTGGCCATTTCGTTTTTCATGATGCGGAACTTGCATTCGCGCACGATCGCCGCGAACTCCATCCGCTCGCCCGTGAACTCGCGATAGACGCGCGTCAACGCCGGTCCCGCGGAGCGCGGCAGCATCAAATGCGCCACGAGGTTGGCGAACTCATAACCGGTAGTGCCCTCCACCGGCCAGTCGTCGGGCAGTTGTTCGTCGCGGCCCAGGATCTTTTCCACCACGAGAAAGTATGGGCGCTGCGAACCGTCCGGAAGAAGAGCCGATTCGCGCAGGCGATGTAGATAGGCCTTCGGATCCAGCAATCCATCGATGTGATCGATCCTCAGTCCATCCAGTACACCGTCCCGCAACAATTTGAACACCAGCTGATGCGCATGCTCGAACACCTCCGGCAATTCGATGCGCAGGCCGGCCAGATCGTTGACGTTGAAGAACCGGCGGTAATTGATGTCATCTCCGGCCACGCGGAAATGACTGGCCCGCCAGAATTGCGCCTGAATGAGCGCATCGAGTTCGACTCGCCCCGCTTGGTCCCGGCCATTCAACCGCAGCAGCGCGCGCTCCAGTTTGGTGCGCGCGGGCTCACTCTTATATATGAGGTGCGCCAGCTCCCGTTTGAGCTCATCGGCACGGCGTTCCATCTGCGGCCGCCATTCCATGAGCGCGGCGAATTCATCGCCAATTCGTTCCAGATCCGGATCGCTGTCGCCGAGGATATCGGCGTACTGCAGCGGGCAGATGGGCAGCTTGTGGGTGTCGTAGGCCCAGACAGCGAACTCACCGTTTTCGCCGTCGAACTTGAGCTCGAGCTTGCCATCGTCGAGCGCCGCGCCGTACTGGTCGCCGAGGACCGGCACTAACAACTTTTCCGTGAGATACCGGCTGGCCGGCTCCCAATCGATGTCGAACCAGCCGGCAAATGGCGACAGCGGTCCCCACTCGAGGACTTCAAGCCACAGCGGATTGTCTGCCCCTCCCACACCCATGTGGTTGGGGACGAAATCGAGTATCTGTTTCAAACCCGCCTGCGCGAAGGCCTCGCACATTCTCGAAAACGATGCGGAGTCACCGAGCTCGGGATTGAGCGCGTCATGGGCAACGATGTCGTAGCCGTGCGTGCTTCCCGGGCGCGCTTTCAGGTACGGGGATGCATACACGTGGCTGATCCCCAGCGCGGCCAGATAGGGAGCGATTCGTGCCGCGCTGTCGAAGCCGAAGTCGCGGCTGAACTGAAGCCGATAGGTGGCGCGCGGCGGGGTCACATGTCTTGTCCGGAGAGCGTCCACCGGACAGTCCAGGGCGCGAGCGAACCATCCTGAATCGGCGCGCCCTCGTGCCAGATCTCACGGGAATCGTCAGCGGGAAACCGGATCGTATCGGGCGAAAAATTGGCCGCCAGGCGAAGCTGCGCGCCATCGCTGCTTTGCCAGGTTATGAGGACAGCCTGCTCGGCAATCACGACGCCGGTGCCGCCGCGCCGGATGTTCGGCAGCAGGGGCACCACGTGCTGGTGACGATTCGCGAGCACGCGCCGGTACCACGCGAGGCGCGCGGCCTGCGCCGGGAGCTCGAGATCGTTCCACTGGATCTTGGAGGCGAAGAATGTCGCGGGTAATTGAGGATCGGGAATCGCCAGACGCTGTTGCGAATCCGTGAACTCCGGAAACCGCTTGAATTCGTCGCGCCGGCCGAGGCGGACCGCTTCGGCCAGCTCACCATGGAAATCGCAGAAGAATAGAAATGGCTGCCGGCAATCCCATTCCTCGCCCATGAAGAGCATGGGAATCTCGGGAGAGAGCAGGTACACCGCGGCGATGGCGCGCACCTTGTCAGGCGATGCCAGGGCGCCGATTCGCTCGCCGAAAGCACGGTTGCCGATGTGGTCGTGATTCTGAATGAATGCGACGAATGAAGTGGGCGGCAGCTGGGCGCTGGGCTCGCCGCGTTGGCGCCCGGTCGACACCATGACCTCACCCTGGAAAGCGAATCCCTCGGCGAGCGTGCGCGCCAACATTGCCGTGTCGACGCCGGGATCGCCGCCGGTGTTGCCATGATAGCTGGCGTAGTAACCGTGAGCCTCGCCCGTTGCCGCGACATGCAGCACATGATGGAAGTCATCGTTCCATTGCGCGCGATAGGCCTGGAGACGACGCGACTCGTTATGCTCGTTCTCCAGCACCAGGTGTATCTGCCGGGCGGGATCGATGGCGCGAACGCGCTCGGCCAGTTCGTCGAGCAGGTGACGATCGCTGTCGTCGCAGATCGCATGGACCGCGTCGAGTCGCAGACCATCGAGGCGAAACTCGTCTATCCAGTAGCAGGCGTTTCGAATCACGAATTCGCGTACGACCTCGCTCCCGGCATCGTCATAGTTGAGGGCGGCGCCCCAGGGGGTGCGGTGTCGATTCGTGAATATTGCCGGGGCGAGGCGGGGTAGATAGTTCCCCTCCGGCCCGAAGTGGTTGTACACCACGTCCAGCAGTACCGCGATGCCGCGGGCATGGGCCGCATCGATCAGGGCCTTGAAGTCTTCCGGCCGGCCGTAGCTGGCATCGGGGGCATATGGAAGCACGCCGTCATATCCCCAATTGCGCGCGCCGGGAAAATCCGCGACGGGCATGACTTGCAGCGCCGTGATTCCAAGCTTCGCCAGATGGTCGAGGCGGCCGATCGCCGCCCGGAAAGTTCCCGCTTCGGTGAACGTGCCAATGTGAACCTCGTAGAGGACCAACTCTTCCCAACGGCGCCCTTGCCATTCGCTGCGCCAAAGGAACCCGCGCGGATCCACGATCTCGCTCATGCCGTGAACGTCGTCGGGTTGAAAACGCGACGCAGGATCGGGCACTTCGCATCCATCATCCAGGACAAAACAGTAGCGATCGCCCGCGTGCGCATCCCCGGCGATGAGCTTCCACCAACCGCCTTCGAGGGATTCCATGGCGCGCGGCGGCCCTCGCTTCGCGATCCGCACGCCTATGGACGACAGCGCCGGCGCCCACACCACGAACTCGACGCCGCCGTCCGGCACGCGCCGCGCACCCATGCGCGGAATGTCGGCAGAGCGCGCCTGATTCATTGCGCGGCTGCCGAAGCTGCCCCGTGCAACTGGAACAGCAGGAGGGAACGGGCCGTGACCGCGTACAAGTCTCCGGCGGCAAATCTGGTGGTGCGCAAAGGATCTTCGACATTGGTGTCGATCAGCAGCTCCCAAGCCTCGCCGTCCGCGCGACTCGGCAGCGTGAAATTGACGACGTCATGATGGGCGTTGAGAACGAGCAGCAAGGTTGCGTCCACGCCGCGCTGTTTGAGCCCGGTGGGCTGGGCACGCCCATCGAGCAGCATGCCGAAGCATTGCATGCGGGTGTCGGTCCACTGGCCGTTGGCCATTTCCTCACCGCTGGCATTTATCCAGGTGATCTCCTTGAGATCGATGTCCGAGTTCTGTTTCGCCGACAGGAAACGGCTGCGCCGCAGGATTGGAAATTTTCTGCGCAGCTTGGTCAGATGGCGGAAAAACTCGACCTGCAATGCATTCCCGTCGGCCAGCGACCAGTCGATCCAGCTGATCTCATTGTCCTGGCAATACGCGTTGTTGTTGCCGCCCTGCGTGCGCGCGAATTCGTCGCCCGCCAGGACCATGGGCGTGCCCTGGGACAGCAGCAGTGTCGCCAGAAGATTGCGCATCTGGCGGCGGCGAAGCCCGGCGATTGCCGGGTCGCTGCTCGTGCCTTCAGCGCCGCAGTTCCACGAGCGATTGTGATCGTGGCCATCCCGATTGTTTTCGCCGTTCGCCTCGTTGTGGCGTTCGTTGTACGAGACGAGATCGTTCAACGTGAAGCCGTCGTGCGCGGTGATGAAATTCACGCTGGAGTACGGCTTGCGTCCCAGGTGATCGAACAGATCCGCCGATCCATAGAGTCGTGGCGCTATTTCGGCCGCTGAAGACTCGCCGCGCCAGAAGTCCCGAACGGTATCGCGGAACTTGTCGTTCCATTCTGCCCATCCAGGAGGGAAGCGTCCGACCTGGTAGCCACCGGGCCCGCAGTCCCAAGGCTCGGCAATCAGCTTCACACCACTCAACACCGGATCCTGCGAACACACCTTCAAGAACCCGCTTCGGTTGTCGAATCCACCCGGCTCGCGCGCGAGAATCGTTCCGAGGTCGAAGCGAAATCCGTCGACGTGCATTTCCTGCACCCAGTATCGCAATGAATCCGTCACCATCTGGATGACGCGCGGGTGCGTGAGGTTCAGCGTGTTGCCGGTGCCTGTATCGTTGATGTAGTAGCGCTTCTGCTCAGGGCTGAGCCGGTAGTAAGAGACGTTGTCGATGCCTTTGTAGCAAAGCGTGGGACCCCGCTCGTTTCCCTCGGCGGTGTGGTTGTAGACGACGTCGAGGATGACCTCGAGACCGGCGTCATGAAATCGCGCGACCATCTCCTTGAATTCGCGCACGCTGCGCATCGGGTCAAGCGTGTAGCGCGGGTCCGCCGCGAAGAAGCCGATCGTGTTGTAGCCCCAGTAGTTCTTGAGGCCACGCTCGAGCAGCAGGCTGTCGTCGACGAAGGTCTGTATCGGCATGAGCTCGACAGTCGTGACGCCGAGTGAGCGCACGTAGTCGATGACTTCGGGCGTCGCCAGGCCGGCGAACGTTCCCCGCAGTGCTTCGGCGACCGCCGGGTGGCGCTGAGTGAAGCCGCGCACGTGCGCCTCATAGATGACAGTGCGATCCCAGGCAACCCGCGGCCGCGTGTTCTGTTTCCAGTCGAAGTCCGGGTCGGCGACGACACACTTTGGAACATACGGCGCACTATCCAGATCGTTGTACGAAAGGTCCTCGCCAGCATCGCCAATCGTGTATCCAAAACAGGCTGCGTTCCATTCGAGCGCCCCGACGTACTGCCGAGCGTAGGGATCCAAAAGTAGTTTGTTAGGGTTGAATCGATGGCCCTCCTCAGGCGCATGAGGACCGTGAACGCGATAGCCATACACCGTGCCGGGACCCACGCCTTCGAGGTACCCGTGCCAGATCTCGTCGGTGTATTCGGGAAGATCGATGCGGTCGACTTCGGTCCTGCCTTGATCGTCAAACAGGCAGAGCTCCACCCGTGAGGCATTCGCCGAGAAGAGAGAGAAATTGGTGCCGCGGCCATCCCAGTTGGCGCCGCGCGGCTGCGGCGCGCCTTCGCGGAGACGAAAACGTCGGTTCATTTGAATTCCTGCGCAGCGAGGCAGCCACGCCCGCCCGCATGAGGAGAAAGACAGGCCCGTACCTCTTCAGATACGGGCCATGAGCTTCACGCCGTAATCAACGGCTGCGTGCCGTCGCACCTCGCGCGCCGTTTCGCCCGGCCCGGGCTCCTTCCGGCATTTCGCCCTGCTCGCCTTCGAGCTCGGCCTTGCGTTCGGCCAGTTGCTCACCCAAAGCCTGCAAGTCCATGTCGGAGT
>DASYKM010000089.1:0-66040 GCA_035995425.1 Steroidobacteraceae bacterium | reverse complement strand
CACTGCCAGATCGGAAATGGTGAGTGTGACGGTGCGTTCCGAGCCGATGCGGTTGCGCACGGTCATGACAGCTTCGCCATCGTCGCTGACCGCGTCTAACAACCCGAGCGAAGCATCCACCTGGTCGAGGACCGGTTCACCATCGATGCTGCGGATTTCGTCGCCATTGGCGAGTCCGGCGGCCGCGGCCGGCGACCCTTCGACCACTTTGTCCACCACGGCTTTCACGTGGTTGACGCCATTCACCCAGAAGATGGCCCACAGTACGAGAACGGCGAACAGGATGTTCGCCGCAGGACCCGCGAGCAAAACGAGGATTCGTTGCCAGGGCGGCCGGCTGGCGAAAGCGCGCGGCAGGTCTTCGGGCGACACCGCGCCATCACGCTCATCGAGCATGCGCACGTAACCGCCGAGAGGCAGTGCGGCAATGACGAATTCGGTGTGGTCGGGCGCGGCGCCGACGCGCTTGTAGAGTGGTTTGCCGAAACCTACCGAGAAACGCAGCACCTTGAAGCCAAGCTTGCGCGCCACCCAGAAGTGCCCGAACTCGTGGATCGTCACCAGCAAGCTGACGGCGACGATGAACCAAAGCGCACTCCAGCCGAATTCCATCGAGCGTCCCTTAGGCGTGCACGGCACGAGGCCGGATGAATGAGGAAGCACGTTCCCGCGCTTCGGCGTCGGCCGCCAGCACATCGTTGAGATCGCGGATTTCGCCACCCGATGTGGTTGCCATCACTGACTCAATGACTGCCGGAATTCGTGCAAAGTTCAATCCACCGTCGAGAAAGGCCGATACGGCGACCTCATTGGCGGCATTAAGTGATGCCGGACGCAGGCCGCCGGCCAGGGCGGCATCCTGCGCGAGCGCCAGTGCCGGGAATCGTCGCAGGTCGGGAGCCTCGAAACGCAGGGTTCCCACCTTCACGAGGTCGAGGGATTGTACACCCGAGGTCACCCGCTCCGGCCACGCCAGTGCATGCGCGATGGGCGTGCGCATGTCGGGAGCGCCCAGCTGCGCGAGCATCGAGCCATCGACGTATTCGACCAGCGAATGGACGATGCTCTCGCGGTGGATCACCACTTCGACCTGGTCGGGTCGCAGGTTGAACAACAGGCAGGCCTCGATGAATTCGAGCCCCTTGTTCATGAGCGTGGCGGAGTCGACCGAAATCTTGCGACCCATCACCCAGTTCGGATGCGCGCAGGCTTCGTCCGGCGTGACGCGGTCGAGGCGTGCACGATCTGCGTCGAGGAACGGACCGCCCGATGCGGTCAGCAGGATCTTCTTCACGCCCGGCGGCGACTCGCCGCAGCGCGTATTGGGCGGCAGGCACTGGAACACGGCGTTGTGTTCGCTGTCGATGGGCAGCAGCATGGCGCCGGAGTTGCGCACGGTCTGCATGAGCAGCGGGCCCGCCATCACCAGCGATTCCTTGTTGGCTAACAACAAGCGCTTGCCGGCGGCCGCCGCGGCGAGCGTGGAGCGCAGTCCGGCGGCACCGACGATGGCCGCCATCACGCTGTCCACCTCTGGCAGCGCGGCGATCTCCACCATGCCATCCACGCCGCCAATCACCTGTGTCGGCGCTTTACGCGCCCGCAGTTCGGCCTCGAGGCGGGATGCGGCGGACGGGTCGGCCAGTGCGGCGTACGGAACGCTGAATCGCAGGCATTGATCGGCGAGTTTTTCGACGTTGCGATTCGCGCCGAGCGCGATTACGCGGAAGCGATCGGGATGCCGCGCGATCACATCGAGCGTGTGTTCGCCCACCGACCCGGTGGAACCGAGGATGGCAACGCCTTTCACACCATCACCTTTCATGCGATGACCTTGAGACCGATGAGCGCGAATACCAGCGCCGGCGCCGCGGCCGTAACGCTGTCGATGCGGTCCAGCATGCCGCCGTGCCCGGGGAACATCGTACCGCTGTCCTTGAGGCCTGCGGCGCGCTTCAACATGCTTTCGGTCAGGTCGCCGACGATCGAGAGCGCCGCCACCGCGACGCAGGTCATCACGAACGGCCAGGCGTCGACTTCGAACAGCCATTTCGCCGAAGCCCAGGCGACCGCGCCGCTCGCCGTGATCCCGCCGAGCGCGCCTTCCCAGGTCTTCTTCGGCGAGACGCGTGGTGCCAGCGGCACGCGGCCTAACCACCGTCCCACGAAAAACGCGCCGGTATCGCCGGCCCAGACCAGCGCGAGCGTGAACAGCACCCAGCGCGTGCTCTGGGTCGAGAAAGTGACATGCACCAGCGCCAGCCAGCAGGGCACGAGCGACAGGAAGCCCGCGAGCGCGGCCGTCACCGGAGTGACGCGGCCCGGCGCCAGGCACAACCAAAGGAAAGCGATGAACCACCACGCCACGGCGATCGTGACCACGGCGAGTACGAAGCCCGGATACGAGGTATAGAAATAGAGACTGGCGACCAGCGCCAGCGCGACCGCAACCGTGAAAGTCGCGCGCGTTGCCGGGGTGCTCTGGCCGATGAACCCGGCCCATTCCCACGCGCCAACCAGCACGAGCACGGTGAGCAGCCACACCGTCGCGACGGGCGGAAGCCCGAGCATCACGCCGAGCAACACCAGGGCCAGCACGATGGCGGTGACTACGCGTTCTTTAAGCACGGCGCGAAGCCTCCTGCGCCTGCGCGCGAGTCAAACCGAAGCGGCGTTCGCGGCTCGCGAAGATGGCCAGTGCGGTTTCGAAATCCGGAATATTGAAGTCAGGCCACAGCGTTTCGCAGACGTGCAATTCGGTGTACGCGAGATTCCACAGCAGGAAATTGCTGATGCGGTGATCGCCACCGGTGCGAATGAACAGATCGGGATCGGGTATTTCTCCGAGCTGCAGTTCCCGCCCGAAACGGTCCTCATCGATACCGTCGAGGGGCAACGCCCCGCTCGCCACCTGTGCCGCGAGACGCCGCGCCGCCTGCACGATGTCCCATCGGCCGCCATAACTCACCGCCACCTGGACTTTCAGGCCCGGATTGGTGGAGGTCAGCTCTTCACCGGCAGCCATGCGCGCCTGCAGCTTGACGCTGAGCGAGTGCCGGTCGCCGATGAAACGCAGCCGCACCTTGTTCTTGTGGAGATCGTCGATTTCGCGATCCATGGCTTCGAGGAACAGCTGCATCAAACTATTCACTTCGACGGTCGGCCGTTGCCAGTTCTCGCTCGAGAAAGCGAACAGCGTGAGCGCGCCAACTCCACGCTTGGCGCACTCTTCTATAACCAAGCGCACCGGACGCACGCCTTCCTTGTGGCCGGAATGGCGCGCAAGGCCTCGCGCCTCGGCCCATCTCCCGTTGCCATCCATAATGATCGCGATGTGTTGCGGAATACTCACGGTCGGCGGCAATGTGTCGAGCGGCGGTCCGCTCACACCTGCAGGAGTTCTTTTTCCTTGGCGGCGAGCTGGGTTTCGATGTCAGCGATGTATTTGTCGGTGAGCTTCTGGATGTCGCCCTCGGCCTTCTTCTCGTCGTCCTGCGTGATGAGCTTCTCCTTGAGCGCTTCCTTCACGTCCGCGATCACGTCGCGGCGCACGTTGCGCACGGCGACACGCGCGTTCTCGGCGTCGGCCCGCGCCACCTTGGTGATGTCCTTGCGGCGCTCTTCGGTGAGCGGCGGCAACGGGATGCGGATCACCGTGCCCGCGGACATCGGATTCAGTCCGAGGTCGGACTTGTGAATGGCCTTCTCGATGGCCTGCACCATGGACTTTTCCCAGGGCGAGACCACCAGCGTGCGCGCGTCTTCGACGCTGATGTTGGCCACCTGCTTGAGTGGCGTGTCGGTGCCGTAGTAGTCCACTTTCATGTTCTCGATGAGCGACGGGTGCGCGCGGCCGGTGCGCAGCTTCTTGAGGTCGCCCTGGAAATTATCGACGCACTTGCCCATGCGGGTGGCGGCGTCCTTCTTGATGTCGTCTAACATGTTTCCTTGCCCTCGAGCGTGAACGTCAATCGTTGGTGACGACCGTGCCGATGTCGTCGCCGCGCACCACGCGCGGCAGGTCGCCCGCATTGTTGAGGTTGAACACCTGCAGCGGCATGCCGTTGTCGCGGCACATCACGATCGCCGTGGCGTCCATGACGTTGAGGCGATCTTGCAGCACCTTGTCGAATGTCAGCGTGGCGTACCGCTTCGCATCCGGATTCTTCATCGGATCCGAATCGTAGATCCCGTTGACCTTGGTGGCTTTCAACAGGATGTCGGCTTCGATCTCGACGGCGCGCAAGGCCGCGGCGCTGTCGGTCGTGAAATAGGGATTGCCCGTCCCGGCTGCGAAGATGACTATTCGGCCTTTTTCAAGGTGCCGCATTGCACGTCGGCGAATATAGTCTTCGCAGACCTGGTTGATCCTTATCGCGCTTTGCACGCGCGCCGTGCCACCGAGACTCTCGATGGCGTCCTGCATGGCCAGCGCGTTCATGACCGTCGCCAGCATGCCCATGTGTTCGCCGGTGGCGCGGTCGATGCCCGCCCGCGCGAGTCCCGTGCCGCGGAAGATGTTGCCACCGCCGATGACGCAGGCCACCTGCACGCCCATGCGCTGGATCTCGAGCACCTCGCTGGCAATGCGCTTGAGCACCGCCGGATCGATGCCGAACTCGGTCGTGCCCAGCAGCGCCTCTCCCGAAAGCTTGACGAGGATGCGTTTGTACGGCGAGGCGGTCATTGGCTCGATTCCTTTTCCCCAGTTAGGCGGGCCTCAGTCAAGGCGTTGCGCACTTTGCCATAAAGAAAACCCCGCTAGAGGCGGGGTTTTCGTTGGCTAGTGCTTGGTTGCCGGAGGATCAGATTTGTCGTCTTCTTCTTTCTTCTGGGCCGCTTTGACCTGCTCCAAGACTTCATTTGCGAAGTCACCCTGCTTCTTTTCGATGCCGGCGCCGACTTCGACACGTTCGAACGACTTCACGCTCGCCTTCTTGTCCTTGAGCAGCTTCTCGATGGTGACATCGGAGTCCTTCACGAACGGCTGACCCGTGAGCGCGAACTCGTTGAGCGATTTGCGCAGACGGCCTTCGATCATCTTGGCGACGATTTCCGGCGGCTTGCCTTCGGCAAGCGCCTTGGCGGTCTCGATCTCGCGCTCCTTGGCCACGTGCTCGGCCGGCGCATCCGCCGGCGTGAGATAGCGCGGGCTGGCCGCGACCACCTGCATGGCCAGGTCTCGTGCCAGGTCGGCGTCGCCACCTTCGACGGCCACCAGCGCCGCCTTCTTGTTGTCGGTGTGCACGTACGAGCCGATCACTGTCGGCGCCGATACGAACGCCACGCGGCGCACGTCGATTTTCTCGCCGATCTTGGCGATGAGCGCACGACGCTTGTCGTCGACCGTTTCGCCACTGGCAAGCTTGAGGGCATTCACTGCCTCGACAGTCGACGCGCCGGCGGCGAGCGCCGCCTTGGCGACATCGGCCGCGAAGCCGCGGAAGTCATCGCCGCGCGCCACGAAGTCGGTTTCGCTATTCACTTCGACCAGCACGCCGGTCTTGCCGTCGGCGGACTTCTCGATGACCACCACGCCCTCGGCGGCCACGCGTGAAGCCTTCTTGTCGGCCTTGGCGAGTCCCGATTTGCGCATGTTTTCGGCGGCGACATCGGCGTCGCCATTGGCTTCGACGAGCGCCTTCTTGCACTCCATCATGCCGGCGCCGGTGCGCTCGCGCAGCTGCTTGACTGCATCCGCAGTAATGTTCATGAAACCTTCCTCGAAACTAGTTAGACGCGATCAGCCGCGACGCGGACCGCCGCCACCGCCGCCGCGACCACGGCCGGGCGCGTTGCCCGTGCCGGTGCGCGAGCGACCGGCGCTGGCCGTGGCGCTGCGCGGAGCCGCTTCGCCCGTGTCGGTGAACACGGCCGGATCGGCACCGTCTTCCGGATCGGCGGCCACACTTGCCACCACCGGGCGGCGACGCGCCGTGGTGTTGGCCGGCCGGCCACGACGTTGGGGCGCGGGTGCCTTCGGGGGCGCAACGCGCGCGCCCTTCTTGCGCGGAATGCCGTTCTCATCGAGCTCGACGAACTCGTCTTCGCCAACCGCCACGGCCGGAGCCTGCGAGCGACCTTCGATGACCGCATCGGCGATCCCGGTGGCATACAGGGAGATGGCGCGCATCGCGTCATCGTTGCCGGGGATCACGTAGTCGACGTTGTCCGGCGCGCAGTTGGTGTCCACCACCGCCACGACCGGGATGCCGAGCTTCTTGGCCTCGAGGATCGCGATCTCCTCGTGACCGACGTCAATGATGAAGATGACGTCCGGGGGCGACTCCATCTTTTTGATGCCACCCAGGCTCTTCTCGAGCTTGTCCTTTTCCCGGCGCATCATCGTGGCTTCTTTCTTGCCACGCTTGCCGAGCGTGCCGTTTTCCGACATCTCGGTGAGATCCGCGAGCCGCTTGATCGAGCCGCGGATAGTCTTGAAATTGGTGAGCATGCCGCCAAGCCAGCGCTGGTTGACGTAGGGCATCTCGCAACGCCTGGCTTCCTTTTCCACCGCTTCGCGCGCCGAACGCTTGGTGCCGACGAACAGCACCTTGCCGCCGTCGGCGATCACGCCTTTGACGAAACCCGCCGCTTCCGCGTACATGGGCTGCGTCTTTTCGAGGTTGATGATATGGATCTTGTTACGTTCGCCGAAAATGAACGGAGCCATCTTCGGGTTCCAGAAGCGGGTCTGGTGTCCGAAATGGACCCCCGCTTCCAGCATTTGTCTCATGGACACGCCAGACATCGAATTCTCCTTGGTGGGTTAAGCCTCCGCGCCGCCCGGGTGGATATCCGCAGATTTCTCTTTGGACACCCATCCACCCGTTATGCCGGGCCGTCTGGAGTGACGAACCCTGCAGGTTGCGCGTGTGGTTTAAGTGAGTTTCATTGCCAAAAAAGGCCGCGCTTTATACCATCTCTTCCCCGTCAAAACAACGCCTTACGCAGGTGCACCCGATGGACTCCCTCGTGAGTCGCCATATCACCATTAAGTCCCCGGCCGAGCAGGAAAAAATGCGCGTGGCCGGGCGTCTGGCGGCCGAAGTTCTCGACATGATCGGAGAACACGTGAAGCCCGGTGTCACCACCGAGGAGCTCGATCGCCTGTGTTTTCAGCACATCACCGAGGTGCAGAAGTCGATCCCCGCCAATGTGAACTACCGCGGTTTCCCGAAGACCATCTGCTCCTCGGTGAACCACGTTGTCTGCCATGGAATCCCGAACGACAAGGTTTTGAAGTCCGGCGACATCCTGAACATCGACGTCACGGTGATCCGTGATGGCTTTCACGGCGACACCAGCCGCATGTATTTCGTCGGCAAGCCCACCCTGCCGGCGCAACGTCTCACCGAAGCGTGCTGGGAAGCCATGTGGCGCGGTATCGAACAGGTGAAGCCCGGAACGCGCCTCGGGGACATCGGCCACGCCATCCAGACCTTCGTCGAGGAGCGCAATTTCTCCGTGGTGCGCGAGTACTGCGGCCACGGCATCGGTCGCGTGTACCACGAAGACCCGCAGGTCCTGCACTACGGCGAGCCCGGCACGGGCGACGAGCTCAAGGCCGGCATGTGTTTCACGGTCGAGCCGATGGTGAACGCCGGCAAGCGCCATGTCCGCTTGTTAGGCGACGGCTGGACGGTGGTCACCAAGGATCACTCGCTGTCCGCGCAATGGGAGCACACCGTGCTGGTCACGGAAACCGGAGTCGAAGTGCTGACGCTCGGCGCAGGCAGCAAGCGCCCGGCGGCGACTAGCTAGATGGCATCACTCGACGAGGACATCGAAGCCACCGAAACCACGGTCCTGCGCACCGCGCCCTGGTTGCGTCTCGCCCACCTGCCCGAGCGGCTCCGCGATGCCGGCTATGCGCCCGACGCTTTCCGCACGGAGCTCAAGGAAGCCCACGCCGAGCTCACCGAGCGCTTTCGCGCCGACGAATCGGTCGAAGTGCTGGTGCATGCGCGCGCCGAGCTCATCGATGCGATATTGCGCGAGGTCTGGCGTTCGCAGCTGCCCGCCGGGTTCACGAGCTGGACCCTGGCCGCGGTCGGCGGCTACGGCCGCGGCGAGCTGCATCCGCACTCCGACATCGACATCCTGATCCTGGTGCCGGCCACGCCGGACGAGGCGGGACGCGGTGTGGTCGAGCGCGTGGTCACGTTCCTGTGGGACATCAATCTCGAGGTCGGCCACAGCGTGCGCACCGTGGCCCAGTGCGCCGAAGAGAGCGTGGCCGACGTGGGAGTGATGACCACGCTCGTGGAAGCGCGCCTGCTCGCCGGCAACGCCGAGTTGTTGGCCGCCATGCGCGAGGCCGTATCGACCGACCGGGTGTGGTCGATCAAGACGTACTTCGAGGCCAAGGTCGCCGAGCAGCAGGAGCGCCACCTGAAGGCGAACGACACTGCCTACAACCTCGAGCCGAACGTGAAGACCGGCCCCGGCGGCCTGCGCGACATCCAGACCATCGCCTGGGTGGCCAAGCGCCACTTCGGCGCGAGCTCGCTCGACGAACTGCTGACCCACGGCTTCCTGTCCGCCTCCGAGCTGCGCAAGCTCAAGCAGGCGCAGTCGTTCCTGTGGAAAGTGCGCTTCGGCCTGCACGTGCTCACCGGCCGGCGCGAAGACCGCCTGCTCTTCGATCACCAGATCCGGCTCGCGCAGAGCTTCGGTTACGAAGACGCCTCGTACACGCTCGCCGTCGAGCAGTTCATGCAGCGCTATTACCGCACGGTCATGGACGTGATGCTGCTCAACGAACTGCTGCTGCAGTTGTTCCGCGAGGCCATCCTCACCGAGACCGCCCCGCCGCGGCCGCTCTCGCCACGCTTCCAGGTGCGCAACGACTACCTCGAGGCGGTCAACGAGGATCTGTTCGCCCGCACGCCGTCAACCTTGTTAGAGCTGTTCGTGATCCTGCAGCAGAATCCGGACGTCAAGGGCGTGCGCGCCTCGACCATCCGCTCGGTGAACAGGAACCTGTGGCTGATCGACGAGGAGTTCCGTCAGAATCCCCGCAACCACCGCTTGTTCCTGGAAATCCTGCGGGCTCCGGCCGGAGTGACGCACGAGCTGCGTCGCATGAATACCTACGGCGTGCTCGGCCGGTACATCCCGGCATTCGGCCGCATCGTCGGTCGCATGCAGTACGACCTGTTCCATGCGTACACCGTGGACGCTCACACGCTGTTCGTGTTGAGCAACCTGCGCCGGTTGTCGCTGCCCAAGTACGATCATGAACTGCCGCAGCTCTCGGCCATCATGCAGCAGCTGCCCAAGCTCGAAATCGCCTACCTGGCGGCGCTGTTCCATGACATCGCCAAGGGCCGCGGCGGCGATCATTCACAGCTGGGCGCGGTGGATGCCGAGGCGTTCTGCCTCGAACAGGGATTGTCGCGTTACGACGCGCGCCTGGTGGCCTGGCTGGTGCAGAACCATCTCGAGCTGTCGGTGACGGCGCAGAAGCAGGACATCTCCGATCCCGAGGTCGTCAATTCTTTCGCGCGCAAGGTCGGCGACGAATCGCATCTCGACTACTTATATGTGCTGACCAGCGCCGACGTACGCGGCACCAATCCCAAATTGTGGAATTCCTGGAAGGCCTCGCTGTTCCAGGAGTTCTACGAACGCGTGAAACGCGCCCTGCGCCGCGGCCTGGAGAGTCCGATCGACCCGGACGAGCTCATGCGCGAAACCCAGGAAGGGGCGCGCAAGTTGCTGGCCGCTTCCGGGCGCATCACCGCGCCGGAAATCACGCGCGCCTGGGAACGCCTCACGGCGGCGTATTTCCTGCGACACACGCCCGAGGAAGTGGCCTGGCACACTCAGCTGTTGGCGGATCGCGAACCCGGCAGCGAAGAGCCGCTGGTCGCGGTGCAGTCGAGCAGCGAGCGCGGCACCACCGCCATCCTCGCGTTCGCGCCGCATCGCTACAACAGCTTCGCCATCACCACCGCCGTGCTCGACCAGCTTGGGTTGAACATCGTCGACGCCAGGATCACGCCCACCGGCGACGGTTTCAGTCTCGACCTCTATCACGTGCTCGAAGAAGACGGCGCCCCCATCGGCGACAGCGAACGCATCGGGGAGATCGAGCGCGCATTGTGGCGCGCGCTGCAGCATCCCGATGAAGCGCCGGTCACGGTGACGCGGCGCGTACCAAGACAGTCGCGCATGTTCCGCACCGCCACGCAGATCGCGGTCACGGTGGATGAGCGCAATCGCCGCTCGGTTCTCGAGCTCACCTCGGGCGACCGGCCCGGCCTGCTGTGCGACGTCGGCAAGGTGCTGATGGAAGAACGCATCGACCTGCTGGCCGCGAAAATCATGACCGTCGGCGAACGCGCCGAAGACGTGTTTTATCTCGCTTCACTCTCCGGGCAGCCGCTGGACGACGCCGCCGCCACGCGGCTGCAACAACGCCTGTCCGGCGCACTCGATCGTCGCGCCGCCGCGTGAACGGCCGCCTCGAACTACTCGCCGCTTATCCTTTCGAGCGACTGGCGAAGCTCAAGAGCGGCATCACGCCGCCGGCGGCGCTGGCGCACATCGCCATGTCGATCGGCGAGCCCCGGCACGCGCCACCGCCATTCGTGGTCGAAGCGCTGCGGCGCGAGCTGTCGAAACTCGACAGTTATCCGCTAACCGCGGGACTGCCGGAGACGCGCGCATCGTTCGCGGCGTGGCTCGAACGGCGTTTCAAGGTGCGCGTCTCGCCGGATCACATGGTGTTGCCGGTCAACGGCACGCGCGAAGCATTGTTCTCATTCGTGCAGGCGGCAGTGAGCACCGGGCAGAAGGCGCACAAGCCGGTAGTCGCCATGCCCAATCCGTTCTATCAGATCTATGAGGGCGCGGCCTTGTTAGCCGGTGCCGAACCCGCTTTCCTGAACACCACCGATGGCAATCGCTTTCAGCCGGATCTCGATGCGGTCCCGGCCGAGATCTGGAAACGCTGCGAGATACTCTTCCTGTGCAGTCCGGGCAATCCAACCGGCGCCGTGCTGTCGCTCGACTTCCTGCGCCAGGCAATCAGGCTCGCGGAAAAGCACGACTTCATCGTCGCCTCCGACGAGTGCTACGCGGAGCTGTACCGCGACGAGAGTTCTCCGCCGCCTTCCCTGCTGCAGGCGGCGATCGCCAATGGCCATGATGCGTTCGAGCGTTGCGTGGTATTTCACTCGCTGTCCAAACGCTCCAGCGTTCCCGGCCTGCGCTCGGGCTTTGTCGCGGGCGACCCGGCGCTGATCAAACCCTACCTGCTGTATCGCACCTATCACGGTTGCGCGATGCCCGTGCCGACGCAGCTCGCCAGCATCGCCGCGTGGAACGATGACGCGCACGCCGCGGTCAACCGCGCGCTGTACCGCGAAAAATATGCGCGCGTGCTGCCCATCCTGCAGCCCGTGCTCGACGTCGTCGAGCCGGATGGCGCGTTCTATCTGTGGCCCGACGTGCGGCGCGACGATGAAGCCTTCACGCGCGACTTGTTTGCGACGCAGAATCTCACCATCCTGCCCGGCAGCTACCTGTCGCGTACGGCACGCGACGGAGTCAACCCCGGCCGCAACCGGGTGCGCATCTCGCTGGTGGCTTCGGTCGATGAATGTGTGAGCGCCGCGCAGCGCATCCGAACTTTCCTGGAGAAGAACTAGTGACCGACCTGATCAGCCTCGCCGCGACCATCGACGAGGCGTTCGAGCGCCGCGCGGACCTCAACGCGAAGAATTCCCCGCCGCCATTGCGCCACGCGATCGAGGAATGCATCGAGCTGCTGGACACGGGGCGCGCGCGCGTCGCCGAGAAGCGCGATGGACAATGGACCGTCAACCAGTGGCTCAAGAAAGCGGTGCTGCTGTATTTCCGCACGCACGACAACTCCGTGATCGACGCCGGCTACACCCGCTTCTTCGACAAGGTTCCGCTCAAGTACGCCGCGCGCTCCCAGGCCGACGACGGCGAGGCGCTGCGCAATGGCGGCACGCGCGTGGTGCCGCCGGCGGTCGCGCGCCGCGGTTCTTACATCGCGCCCAACGTCGTGCTCATGCCGAGCTACGTGAACATCGGCGCCTACGTCGACAGCGGAACCATGGTCGACACCTGGGCGACGGTCGGTTCGTGCGCGCAGATCGGCAAGAACGTGCACCTGTCGGGCGGCGTTGGCATCGGCGGCGTGCTCGAGCCGCTGCAGGCCGCACCGACCATCATCGAAGACAACTGCTTCATCGGCGCGCGCTCCGAAGTGGTCGAAGGCGTCATCGTCGAAGAGGGCTCGGTGATATCCATGGGCGTATTCATCGGCCAGAGCACCAAGATCTATGACCGCGCCAGCGGCCAGATCCTGCAAGGCCGCGTGCCCGCAGGTTCAGTCGTCGTGTCGGGCAGCCTGCCTTCCGCCGACGGCAAGTACTCGCTGTATTGCGCCGTCATCGTGAAACGCGTCGACGCGCAGACGCGCGCCAAGACCTCGATCAACGAATTGCTGCGATCCGACTGAGCATCCGCCATGCATCCACGCGCCGCCGAGCTCATCACCAGGCTCCAGCTCGAAGCCCATCCCGAGGGCGGCTATTACCGCGAGATCTTCCGCTCCGCGGACCTGGTCGCGCCGGCCGACGGTCGTGGACCGCGCGCGGCGCTCACGACTATCTACTTCCTCCTGCCGGCCGGCACCAACAGCCGCTGGCACCGCGTCGCTTCCGACGAGGTCTGGCATCTATATGAAGGCGGGCCGCTCGAGGTGCTCGCGGTCGATCCCGCATGCGGCGCGCTGTCGTCTCACCGGCTCGAACCGCACGCGCCGGTATGCACGGTCGCTGCCGCACACTGGCAGGCCGCGCGCACGCTCGGCGACTATGCGTTGGTTGGCTGCACCGTGGGGCCAGGGTTCGATTTTGCGGACTTCACCATTCTGGCCGACGATGCCGCCACTGCCTCGCGTCTGCTCGCGAAGTGGCCGGAGCTCGCGTCGCTCGTCTGACGCACCCGCCACTCGAATGCCGAACGGCTGACCGTTGCAACGATTTCAGCGCTTGCAATCCGCGAACGCCAACCGTGCTCGCCACGCGTTCCACTCGTTGACCTCACTGGTATTCGTCAGCACAGCGCGCGTGACGAGCCGATAGCCCACGGAAGTATCGAGGAAAGCCAACATTCGGGCGCGATCTTCGAGCGTCTGACCGGACAAGGATGCGGTGGACAGCCCTTTTTCCGCGCGCATGATCTGCCGGTGCTTCATGCCAACCTCCGAGCGGAAATAATCGATACCCATCTTCATTTCCGCGGGCGTGAGCTCCCGCCGGGCAATCGCTGCGAGTGTGTACGTAAAGTCTGCGTGATCGAACTTGAGCATGCAGGCGCGTCGTTCGTTGTCGCAGTCATCCGGCCGACATCTCGACAATACCTGTCGCTCGACCAACTGCTCCGCCTGCGCGTCGACTTTCATGACGCGGACGAGCTCCCGCGCCACGTCACCCGCAGACTCGTCGGCCTGGGAATACGCTGGCGGAACGCAGATCGTCAGCCAGACAAACCCGAGACTTCGCCATGTAGCCAAGTGAACCTCCCCCGCCCAGCTTCTCGCCAACCCCCGGGACCACGCAAGCTCGCCGAACATCGTCGATCGCCCACTTGAGCGGGAGATTGGGGGCGCGAGACGGGAAATATCCAGCTAGTTCTTGACGGAAAACGAAGCCGGCAGGACGCCGGTCGCGGTCGGATCAATTTCCCCGCCGACGAATCCCACGTGACGCGCGATGTTGCGCGCGTGGTCGCCGATGCGCTCGAGCGAACGCATGATGAAGGCTGCCTCGATCGCCGCCTGCACCTGCCGCGCGTCTTCCATGGCGCGCGTGAGGATCCGGCGCAGCGCGGCGGCGTACTCGGCATCCATTTCCTGGTCCTGGTGAATCACGGCGGCGGCGGCCACCGGATCGAGCCGGTCGAAGGCTTCGAGCGCGGCGCGGATCATGAGCACCGCGAGACGGCCCAACTGCCGGGCTTCGCGCGCGGTGGCCGCGCCCGGTCGAAAGCCGTTCGACTCCGAATCCGCCAGCACCGCCAGCGCGAGTTTCTTGGCTTCGTCGGCGGCGCGTTCGAGCTCGGTCACGACCTTGTCGATGGCGAACACGGCACGCAGGTCCTGCGCCATCGGCTGGCGCTTGGCGATCACCTGCAGTGCCGCCTCTTCGATCTCGGCATCGTAGAGATTGATCTTGCGCTCGCGCTCGAGCACCAACGTCGCCATCGAGCGGTCCCAGCCCGAATAGGCGTTGACCGCGAGCTGCACCTGGTCGATGACCAGCGCGCCCATCGCCACCGCCTGCACGTGCAGCGAGGACAGGTCGCCGTCGAACGCGCGCGCGGTGTGGCCTTCGAGACTCAGTGACATGGCGAGGTAGTTAGCCGAAACGTCCGGTGATGTAGTCTTCGGTGAGCCGGTGGCGCGGATTGGTGAAAATGCGATCGGTTTCGCCCACTTCGATGAGGTCGCCGAGGTGGAAATAGGCGGTGCGCTGCGAGACTCGCGCCGCCTGCTGCATGGAGTGCGTCACGATGACGATCGCATAACTGTTGCGCAGCTCCTCCATCAGGTCTTCGATGCGCGCGGTGGCGATCGGATCGAGCGCCGAGCACGGCTCGTCCATGAGGATCACTTCCGGATTGACCGCAATCGTGCGGGCGATGCACAGACGCTGCTGCTGGCCACCGCTCAGCGATGTGCCGGGTTGCGCGAGACGGTCTTTGACTTCCTCCCACAGGCCGGCCCGCTGCAGCGAGCTGTGGACGATTTCGTCGAGCTCGACGCGATCACCGGCCAGGCCGTGAATGCGCGGACCGTAGGCAACGTTTTCGTAGATGGATTTGGGAAACGGATTCGGTTTCTGGAACACCATGCCGACTCGCGCACGCAGCTGCACCACGTCCTGCTTCTTGTCATGGATGTCCTTGCCATCGAGCAGGATCGAACCCTCGACGCGTGCGCCGACGATCGTGTCGTTCATGCGGTTGAGGCAGCGCAGGAACGTGGACTTGCCGCAGCCCGAAGGGCCGATCATCGCCAGCACCTGGTTCTTGCCGATGTCGATGCTCAGCTTCTTGATGGCCTGCTTCTCGCCGTAGAACACGTCGACGTCGCGGCAGCTGAAAATGGGGTCGTCGACAGTAATGACACCGACAGTCTTGCCCGGCTCGGCTGGCTCCGGCGTCGTCGCAGGTTCCGAAGTTCTGCTGCTCGGCTTCAGGTTGATACCGGCACGTTCCACTTGTACGGCTTCCATATTTTCACCAACGTCGTTCGAATCGTTTACGAAGGATTACCGCGGTTGTGTTCATGACCACGAGGAAGGCCAGGAGCACGATGATTGCACCCGAGGTCTTCTCCACGAAGCCGCGCTCAGGGCTGTCGGACCAGAGGAAGACCTGCACCGGCAAGGCGGTCGCGGCGTCCGTCACACCCTTGGGAATATCGACGATGAACGCGACCATGCCGATCATGAGGAGCGGTGCACTCTCGCCGAGCGCGCGCGCCATGCCGATGATCGTGCCGGTCAGCATTCCGGGCATGGCGAGCGGCAGAACATGGTGCGCGACCATCTGTATCTTCGACGCGCCCATCCCCAGGGCCGCCTCACGGATCGACGGCGGCACGGCCTTGAGCGCCGCTCGCGAGGCGATGATGATGGTGGGCAAGGTCAGCAGCGTGAGCACCATCGCGCCCACCAGCGGCGCCGACCGCGGCAGGCCGAAGAACCCGATGAACACCGCGAGTCCCAGCAGGCCGAACACGATCGACGGCACCGCGGCCAGGTTGTTGATGTTCACTTCGATGAGATCGGTCCAGCGATTGCGCCGCGCGAACTCCTCGAGGTAGATAGCCGTTGCGACGCCGATCGGGAACGACAACAGCAGCGTGAGCACCAGCATGAAGAACGAGCCGACGACCGCGCCCCAGATGCCGGCGTTCTCCGGCTCGCGCGAGTCGCCACCGGTCACGAAGATCCTGTTGAACTTGAGCGCAAGCGCGCCCTCCGCCCGCAGTTTGTCGGTCCAGGCGAGCTGCCGGTCGGACAGCGGCCGTTCCGCTTCGGACAACTTGCGATCGATATGCCCCTTCTGCAGCAGGTCGACCGCATCGCTCGCCAGGATCCAGCGTTCCTCGGTGGTGCCGATCAGGGCTGGATCCGCCATGACGCGCTTCTGCAGATCGAATGCCGCACTGCCGCTCGCCAGCCGCACGAGCTGGCGTGTCGCAACGCGGCCTTCGACTTCCGGAAATTTCGCCTTGAGGGCGGCGCGAATCACCGCCGGGTAGTCGGCGGCCTGCAGCTCGTCGGGATTACGATTGCCGGAAGGATCTATCAACTGCGGATCGTAGTAGATAGACAGCCGCAGTTGCGTCTGCTGAAACGCACCGATGCCGTTCGAGAAAATCACGAAGAACAGGTAGACCAGGAACGCCATGCCGGCCGTCACGGCAGCGAAACCATAGCCGCGAAAGCGGCGCTCGGCCCAGTAGCGCCGGCGCAGGCTGCGCTCGACGATGGCCTGGGTCTCCTTCGGCGTCAGGCGCGGCTTATTCGTATTGCTCACGATATTTCCTGACGATGTGCAGCGCGAGCACGTTCAGCGCCAGCGTGACGAGGAACAGGACCAGGCCGAGCGCGAATGCCGCGAGCGTCTTGGGGCTGTCGAACTCCTGGTCGCCGACCAGCAGCGTGACGATCTGCACCGTCACCGTGGTGACGGCCTCGAGCGGATTGGCGGTGAGATTGGCGGCGAGTCCCGCGGCCATCACCACGATCATGGTCTCGCCGATGGCGCGCGACACGGCCAGCAGAACGCCGCCGACTATGCCGGGCAGCGCCGCGCGCATGACGACCTGCTTGATGGTCTCGGAGCGCGTGGCGCCCAGCGCGTATGCGCCGTCGCGCAACGACTGTGGCACCGCACTGATCATGTCGTCGGCCAATGAAGATACGAATGGGATGATCATGATGCCCATGACGAAACCGGCGGCGAGCGCGCTCTCCGAGGCGACGTTGAGCCCGAGGCTCTCGCCCCAGCCGCGCAACGCCGGACCGATCGTCAGCGCCGCGAAGAATCCGTAGACCACCGTGGGCACACCGGCCAGCACCTCGAGCAAGGGCTTGGCAAAGGTGCGGAATCGCGGGTGAGCGTACTCGGCCAGGTAGATAGCCGAGAACAGGCCGATGGGTACGGCGATGACCATGGCGATCAACGAAATGAGCGCCGTACCGGCAAACAGGGGGACCGCGCCGAAGGAACCCGACGATCCCACCTGGTCGGCGCGGATGGCCATCTGCGGGCTCCAAGCCGTGCCGAACAGGAAATCGAACGGTGAGATGATGGAAAAGAACCGGAAGGCTTCGAAGGCCACCGAAGCGACGATGCCGATGGTGGTGAAGACGGCAATGGTCGAGCAGCCGATGAGCAGCCACTCGATTACGCGCTCGACGGTATTGCGTGCACGCAGCTCGGTGGTGATGCGCGAGCGGATCACGATCACCGCGGCGACCGACATCACCATGACCAGCACCGTGAGCGCCATGCGGCTGATGCCCCGCAACTGCACGTATTCAGCCGAGGCGGCCTGCACCGCAGGGCTCACCGAAGACGCTGGAACATTGCCGGCGACGAGATTGCGCACGTCATTCATGACCAGCGACAGATCGTTGGCTGGAAGATCGCGCACTCCCGCCGGAAGATGATCGGTGATCAGTCGAAGGATGATGGCGTCCTGGAACACCAGCCAGACACCGATGACCAGGAGCGCCGGCAATGCGCACCACAGCGCCGTCATGAGTCCGTAGTGACCCGGCAACGAATGCAGGTGACGCACTCCGCGACTGCCACCGACCAGGGCGAGCGAGCGAGACTTCCCGACCCAGAAAGCGCCGACGGAAAAAATAGACAGTGCAATGAGTAAGGCCGCCGGAGTCATATGTGTTCTTCGGTTTCCTGGCAGGTCGCTAGCCCGAACGGCCGATGTCGTTCGGCTTGGTGGGCCACCCTGTTTAACGCGGCTTTGTTACAACTTCGTGAAATCCATTTCAGGACCAGGGGCGGCATCCTTGCCGCCCCTCTCGACTGCCTAGAACCTGAAATTCAGATCCAGCTGCAAGCGCTTGTAATCCCGATCGAAAACACCGTTGATCGCGGTGGTGTCGAAGGGTGCCGGAGTTGCCTCGTTGAACACGGTGACCGACTGCGGCACGTCGTTCGAGAGGTCGTTGAGGAACAACGTGGCGTTCACCGTCCAGTTGCGCGCGATCGTGTAACCGCCGCGAAGCGCGAAGCCCTTGGTATCGGTGTTGCCATCGCCGAAGTCCGAATCGAGGAGCTGACCGAACAGCGCATCCTTTTCCACCTTCTGGTACAGGAGGCCGATCTCCCAGGTGCCCTTCACCGCCGAGGCGGCACCGAATGTCGCCCCCACCGAATACGCGGTATCCAACTTCTCTTGCGCTGCCGGATTCACCTCGGCGGCGGTGTTCTGCGCGTAATCCGCGAAGACGCGGAACGGCTTCCCACCGACTGACGTCGTGAGATCAGCGAACGCTTCCACGATGTCGTAGTCCGACAGCAGGCAGAGCGTGCCAGCGGCGAGTGTGCGATTGCACGCAGCACCCGTCGTGGTCGTGTTGCCGAACGAGCTTCCGCCAAACAGCGGGTTGTAGCCCTGCACGCCGTCGAAGTCGAAGTACGTGGCCGCGACATTGAGCTTGGTGGAATCGGAGAGCGGGATGCGGTAACCGACCTGCGCGCCGAACATGATCGAATCGGTGTTCGAAGCGTTCGTGACGTTGCCGAACGACAGCGCGCGTTCGGCGAGCCAATCGTAGTAGGCGTTCACGTAGAAGTTGCCCGTCGTATAGCCCGCCGACAGCCCTTCCGGGTTCACGTCGTTGTCGAAGAACAGGCTGCCGGTGCGCTGCCAGGGGTAGCGCTGCTTGCCGCCGGTGACCTTCCATTGCGCGTTCGGCGCCCAGGTCACGTAGGCCACGTCCAGGTCGAAATCCTTGCGCGCGTTCTGATCGGTCAGCGTCTGGTTGCCGGAACGGGGATCGGTGCTGCCGGTGGTGATGGCGAGCACTCCAGTGATGGTGTCGTTGACGCGGAAATTGGCATTGAGTCGCGCACGGATGCGGTCGCGCTGGCGATTGCGGTCGACGTATTGGACGTCGAACGACTCATTGCGATAGCGCAGGTCGCCAGTGAATGACAAGCGGGCGTTGCCCTGCGCGACGACATCGGCGGTGTGGTCGGCGGTGGCCTGCGCCTCGTCGACAGTCTTCCTGGTTTGCGTCTGCGCTTTCTCGAGCTGGTCGATTTTCGCCGACAGCGCGGCCAGCTGTGCCTTGAGCGCCTCGATGTCGGCGCTCTGCGCCAATGCCGGCGCCGGCGTGAGACCTGCCGCGCCAAAGATGGCGGTGGCGACTGCGAGTGTAATCAATCTGTTGTTCATGACGTTTTCTCTGGATCTAACTGCTTTGGTAATGACGTTTGTCTTACACGGAGATCGTGAGCCCGCGCGAACCATGCAGTTCCGCGCGGGCCCGGCGTGATCTCAGAGCTTGAGCGGCTTCAGTGCCTTGGCGTCGTCGCGGATCTTGCCGATCTCGGCCTTGAGCGGCGGGATCAGGCCTTTCTCGGAGAGATAGCCTTCCTCGCCCAGCGCCTTCTCGCTGGTGTATTCCGCGATGAACTCCTCGATGCCCGGAATGACCTTGACGTGCTGCTTCTTCACGTAGATGAACAGCGGACGCGAGGCGGGGTACTTGCCCGAGGCGATCGAGTCGTAAGACGGCGTGACCCCATCGACCACGGCGCCCTTGAGCTTGTCGACGTTCTCTTCGAGGAAGCTGTAGCCGAAGACACCCACGGCATCCTTGCTGGCGCCCAACTTCTGCACGATGAGATTGTCGTTTTCGCCCGCTTCGATGTACGCACCGTCTTCACGAATGCTGTCGCAGGCGCGCTTGAAGCGCGGCTCATCCTGGGTGCGCAGTGCATCCAGCCACGCAAAGGTGCGGCAACCCGCTTCCATGTACAGCTCGGCGAACGAATCGCGGGTGCCCGAGGTCGGCGGCGGACCCAGCACTTCGATCTTGGTGGCCGGCAGTTTCGGGTTCACATTCTTCCAGGTGGTGTACGGGTTGGGAATCAACGCGCTCGGGTTGGCCGGATCGGGCACGGTCTTGGCGAGCGCCAGATAAACATCCTTGCGGGTGACGTTGAGCGGAGCTCCGGTCTTGTTCTGCGCGAGCACGATGCCGTCGTAGCCGACTTTGATCTCGACCACATCCTTGACGCCGTTCTGGGCGCAGGTCTGCAACTCGGCCGGCTTGATCCGGCGCGAGGCGTTGGCGATGTCCGGGAACTGCGGACCGACGCCGTTGCAGAACAACTTGAGTCCGCCACCGGTGCCCGTGCTCTCGACCTTGGGAGTCTTGAACTTGCCGGCGCGACCAAATTGCTCGGCGACGGTCGTGGTGAACGGATAGACCGTCGAGGAACCGACGATGTTGATGGAATCGCGCGCCGATTGCGCCTGCGCGTTACCGCTCAGGGCGCAGACGATGCCGGCCGCGAGCGAAGAAATCAGGATATTGCGGGTCACGGTGTATTGCCTCCGGTTGTGACGGGCGGCACTTTATGACTGCAAGGTTGCGGAAATATTTCAGCGGGCGCGTTTTCACAGGACAGTCACAAAACTCCTTGCTGCTACAGGCTCAGTTCCGTATAACGCGCGCACCGATGTCAGCTACCGTCGATCTCACGCTCGATCTCCTCGGGCGAAACTCCGTGACCCCTGCCGACCAGGGTTGTCAGGAAGTCATGACGCGTCGCCTCGCCGAGGCCGGTTTCGACATCGAAAACCTGCGCTATGGGAACGTCGACAACTTCTGGGCCACGCGTGGCAAAGGCAGCCCCGTGCTGTGCTTCGCCGGCCATACCGACGTGGTGCCCACCGGCCCGCTCGAAGAATGGAAGAGCGATCCGTTCAAACCCGCGGTGCGTGACGGACTGCTGTTCGGTCGCGGCGCCGCCGACATGAAAAGCGCGCTGGCCGCCATGGTCACCGCCACCGAAGAATTCG
Organism: Steroidobacteraceae bacterium; assembly: GCA_035995425.1. GTDB lineage: Bacteria > Pseudomonadota > Gammaproteobacteria > Steroidobacterales > Steroidobacteraceae > CADEED01. Next base: position 44,913 of record DASYKM010000089.1, on the reverse strand, counting down.
TGAAGGCGCATCCGAAACACAAAGGCACCATCGCCTACCTGATCACCAGCGACGAAGAAGGTCCCTCGGTCGACGGCACCAAGAAAGTGGTGGAGACGCTGCGCGAACGCGGGCAGAAGATCGACTGGTGCATCGTCGGCGAGCCGTCGAGCGAAAAAGAGCTCGGCGACACCATCAAGATCGGTCGTCGCGGCTCACTCTCCGGGCGGCTCACGGTGCACGGCGTGCAGGGACACATCGCCTATCCGCAGCTTGCCGAGAACCCGGTGCACACCTTTGCGCCGGCACTCGCCGAGCTCACGGCGCGCGTCTGGGACAATGGCAACGAACACTTCCAGCCGACGAGCTTTCAGATCTCGAATTTCAACGCCGGCACCGGCGCACCCAACGTGATCCCCGGAGAGCTCAAGGCACGTTTCAACCTGCGCTACTCACCGGTACAGACCATCGATGGGCTCAAGATCATCGTCGAAGACATCCTCAAGAAACACGGCGTGCGCTTCACGCTCGAGTGGTACGTCTCCGGCGAGCCTTTCTACACGGCGCCTGGCGCGCTGTCGGCGGGCGTGACCCGCGCGATCGAAGCTGAAACGGGCATCCGGCCCAAATTCTCCACCGGCGGCGGCACCTCGGACGGCCGTTTTATCGCGCCGCTCGGCGCGCAGGTTGTCGAGCTCGGCGTCATCAATGCCACCATTCACAAGGTCAACGAGAGCGTGAATGTGGTCGACATCGATCGCCTGCATCGCATCTACCTGAATGCATTGAAGGAAATGCTGGTCTGACCGTCTGGCGGTCATTGAATACAGTTTTGTGACAGCTTTCCGCCCAAGGCACTAAACTCCGCGCCTGATTCCAGGGGCCTCCCGGCAAAACAATGAACTTCATCTCGCGTCTCATGCCCCGTGAAGGGCATTTCTTCAAACTGTTCGACGGCCACGCAAAACTCATCGTCGACGGCGCACTCGCCCTCGCCGACGTGCTGCGGCACTACGATTCCGTCAAGGATCGTCCGACCGGCATCAAGACCATCGAAGACGCAGAGCATGCCGCCGACCGCATCACCCATGAGACCGTGCAGCTGTTGCACACCACGTTCGTCACGCCCTTCGACCGCGACGACATCCATCGCCTGATTTCGCGCATGGACGACGTGCTCGACCTGATCCAGGACACGGCCGAATCGCTGGTGCTCTACGACATCCAGAAAGTGACGCCCGAAGCGACGCAGCTGGCCGAACTGTTGCTGCGTTGCTCGGAACGCGTGCAGTCGGCGGTCGGTCTCATGGCGTCGATGGCCGATGCGCCTGCCATCCTCAAGATCTGCCAGGAAATCGACAAGCTCGAATCGGAAGCGGACAAGGTCATGCGCAGCGCGATCTCGGAGTTGTTCCGCAATGAGACCGACGTGCGGCAGCTGATCAAGCTCAAGGCCGTGTACGAAGCCCTCGAGTCGGCCACCGACAAGTGCCAGGACGTGGCCAACGTCATCGAAAGCGTCGTGCTCGAAAACGCCTGACGGGCGTCGAGCGCTACTCATGGACGGATCAGTGACAGTCACGCTGGTATTGCTGGTGTTGCTCGCCCTGGCGTTCGATTTCATGAATGGGTTTCATGACGCGGCGAACTCCATCGCGACCGTCGTCTCCACCGGCGTACTCAAGCCCTGGCAGGCCGTGCTCTGGGCCGCATTCTTCAACGTGGTGGCGTTCGCCTTCTTCAAGCTCAGTGTCGCGGCAACCGTCGGCAAGGGCATCATCGATCCTTCGTTCGTCGACAACCGCCTGATATTCGGCGCGCTGATCGGCGCCATCTCGTGGAATCTCATCACCTGGTATTACGGCATTCCCTCGAGCTCGTCCCACGCGCTCATCGGCGGCATGATCGGCGCCGCGCTGGCGGCAGCGGGCACCGCGCCATTGCTCGCGCCCGGGATCCTGAAGACCGCGGCGTTCATCGTCGTCTCGCCGCTGCTCGGCATGGCGCTCGGATCTCTGATCATGCTCAGCGTCTCGTGGATTTTTTTCCGGCAGACGCCGCGACGCGTGGACAAATGGTTTCGGCGGATACAGCTGATTTCGTCCGCCGCCTACAGCACGGGACACGGCGGCAACGATGCGCAGAAGACCATGGGCATCATCTGGCTGCTGTTGATCGCGAGCGGCGTCACCAGCAAGGATCACTTGCCCGCGTGGGTGGTGGTCAGCTGCTTCGTCGCCATCGGCTGCGGCACCATGTTCGGCGGCTGGCGCATCGTGAAGACCATGGGCCAGCGCATCACCAAGCTGAAGCCTGTCGGTGGATTCGCCGCCGAAACAGGCGGTGCAATCACGCTGTTCCTCGCCACGCATTTCGGTATTCCAGTATCGACCACGCACACCATTACCGGTGCCATCATCGGCGTGGGCGCGGCGCAGCGTTCATCGGCGGTGCGGTGGGCGGTGGCAGGCAACATCGTCATCGCCTGGATAGTGACCATACCGGCCTCGGCCGGCATCGCCGCCATCGCCTGGTGGATGGGCGGCGCGATCTTTTAGGCGCGGCCCATGCCCCGCAAGCGCGGTGCACGCACCGGGTAGACGGCGTTGTTGAGGATGCCGACCAGCCCCAGTGAAACCGCGGCGATCAGGACCCATCCCGGCATCGAGATGCCGAGCAGCCTCCAGTCGATGACGCCGCATTCTCCGCCGCCGGTCATGACTTTCCGAACGACCTCGAGCAACGGAAACATCTGCAGCAGGTTGTCGAGTGGCGCGCCGCACGACGGCACCGTGCCGGGCGGCTGGTGCTGGATCCAGACGTGGCGACCGGCAACCCAGGTCGCGGATCCGGCGGCGAGGAAAATGAGGAAGGCGTAGACGACGCCGCCGGCGAACCGTGCGCGATGCAGCGCCGCCACCAGGAAGACCAGGCCCAGCGCGCCGATGCAGACGCGCTGAAACATGCACAGCGGACACGGCACGTAGCCGAGGTATTTCTCGGCGTAGATGGCGTAGCCCAGCATGGCCGCGCAGACGAGCGCGCCCACGAGATTGATCTTCTGCCGTCGGTCCATCATGGGCAGCGACTATAAATGAACTGGCTCGCGGCGGTCAGCACACCGCTCTCACATGCGGAAGGAGCCGCCCGCACCCAGGTATATCGCGAACCAGGCCAGGACCAGCGCTCCGAGCGACAACAGGCCCGAAGCGATACCAACGAAGGCTCTCATTGCGGAGCTGTCGGTCCGTGAGAAGTTTGCCGCAGCGAGGCCGCCGGAGAGCGGCACGACGACGAGGCACACCAGGTTGAGCAGCATCGTGCCTGCGTACTTGTTCCTTGCCATGTACCAGGCGTTCAACAGTGCGATGCAAAGCCCCGCGAGCGCGACGACGGCCGCGCGCTGCGCCAGGACTTTGCGCCACCACTTGCCAGTGTCATCGTCGTCTTGCACAGGTGTTCCGGCCTAGGTTTTCCAAAGGAAGGCGAAGATCGTGAGATTCATGACCAGATTGAATGCGGCATGCGCGGCAATGGCCGGCAAGAGCGATCCGCTGCTCTTTCGTAGATAGGCGAACAGCAGCGCGGCGCCGAACATCAACGAGATCCAGATCGGAGCGGAAACAGGGCGCAAGAGAATTCCGCCGGCAGCCAGGATGAGCCCGTGATGGCAGACGTGCACCGTGCCGAACGCCGCGCATTCGGCGATGGTGCTCACCCGCGCGCTGAATCGCCGCTCGATCGCGTACTGCAGATAGCCGCGGAAAAAGATCTCTTCGCCGATCGGGCTGAAGATGAGCGCCGGAATCGTGAAGACCAGGTGCAAACGCCCGATGGACCAATCGGTGGTGTCCATGACTTGCCGGTAGCTGTTCGCGATCGTCACGAACCAGTTGTCGGCGGTGGTGCCGAAGAGCGTATAGCCCAGCGCAAAGCACGCAATCGCCGCCGCCGCGCCTGCCAGGACCGCGCTTGCGAAGATCCGCGGATTCGCCGGCCGCACGAAGCCGATGGCGCGGCGGCCGTTGGCATCCAGCAGAAGGAACGGCGCCAGGGCCATCAGCGTGAAGCCGAGTGGCAGCAGCCATCGCAACCCGTTGGGTCCGAGCACGCCCACCGCGCGTGATGCGGCAAATACCACGGCCAGCGCCGTCGCGACTTGCCAGCCGCCGCTGAGCCGCAAGCTGTTCGTCATGGACCGGCAGTTTAGCCGGATCAGGCTCCGGTCGCGCGGTCGCGCAGATCGCGCTCCACGTCTTCGAGCTTGGTATGGCGCACATCCTTGCCGTGCACCATGTAGATGACGTATTCGCAGATGTTCTTGGCGTGGTCGCCAATGCGTTCCAGCGCGCGCACGATCCACATGACGTCGAGTGCGCGGCGGATGCTGCGCGGATCTTCCATCATGAAAGTGATGCATTGCCGCTGGATGGCTTCGTATTCCTCGTCGACCACCCGGTCCTGGCGCGCCACGCGCAACGCGGCGTCGGCGTCCATGCGCGCGAAAGCGTCGAGCGCCTGGTGCACCATCTCCGAGACGATGCGCCCGAGATGTTTGATCTCGCGATACTTGTCGGCCGGGCGCTCCATGGTGGCGAGCCGCGAGGCGATGTAACCGATCTTTTCGCCCTCGTCGCCGATGCGTTCGAGATCGGTGATGGTCTTGATGATGGCGACGATGAGGCGCAGGTCGCCGGCCGCGGGCGCGCGCGTGGCGAGGATGCGCGAACACTCCTCGTCGATGGACACTTCCATGCCGTTGACCTTGAAGTCGTCGCGCCCGACGGAAACGCCGAGATTGCTGTCACCTTCGATGAGCGCGGTGACCGCGTTCGCCAGCTGCTGCTCGACCATGCCGCCCATGGTCAGCACCTTGTTGCGCACGCGCTCCAGGTCTTCATTGAAGCGGCGCGAGATGTGGTGCGAAAGATCGGCGGTTTCCATGGCAACCTCAGAATACGCTGCGCGGACAAAGGCCGCGCAGTTTGTTAGATGCGGGTGACAGCTTCATGACATGCGAACGTTCAGGCGCTCGCCGCCACGCGACGCTCGAGCACGCGATCACGCGGGAAGTGACAGGTGAATGTGCTGCCGCGGCCCTCGCTGCTGTCGATCTCCAGGCGGCCGCCGTGACGGTGCAGCGCGTGCTTGACGATGGCGAGCCCGAGGCCCGAACCGCCGGTATCGCGCGAACGACCCGGATCGACGCGGTAGAAACGTTCCGTCAGGCGCGGCAGATGTTCGGCAGGAATTCCGGGCCCCGTGTCGCGCACCGAGAAATGCCCACCCTCCTCGTCCGTCCACCAGCGAATCTGCACGCTGCCCTCGGCCGGCGTGTACTTGGCGGCGTTGTCGACCAGGTTCGAAAACGCCGACTGCACCATCGCTTCATCGCCGATGAGGCTGGCCGCCGATTCGATGAGCACCTCGACCTGCCGTGGGTGCACAGGTCTTGCAAGCACATCCTTGCGCAGCATCGCGGCCATCGCCGCGACATCGACGGGCAGTCCCTTGATGGGAGCGTCGTTGGCCTCGAAGCGCGACAGCTCGAGCAGGTCTTCGATGATGCGCGTCATGCGGTCGGTCTGGCGGCGCATCTCGGCTATCGGTGCCGCGAGCTCACCCAGGTGCGGATCGGAGCTGAAATTCTCCAGGTACCCCGCGACCACGGTCAGTGGCGAACGCAATTCATGCGAGGCATTGGCGACGAAGTCCTTGCGCATCTGCTCCATGCGCACCTCGCGGGTAACCTCGCGCAACATCAGCAGGCGCTGGTCCTCGCCATACGAGATGAGCTGAAAGGCGATGTGCCGCTCGACCGGCGTGTCGATGCGCACGATCACCGGCAGGGAGTGCTGGCCGCCGTGCAGGTAGCGCACGAAATCCGGATGGCGCACCAGGTTGTCGATGCGCAACCCGAGGTCCGCACGCCGCGAAAGATCGAGCAGCTCGCCGGCCTTGCGATTGAACCAGACGATTTCGCCCTGCGGGTCGAGCATGATGACGCCGTCGGGCATGGCGGCGGTCGAGCGGCGCAACTCACGGAAGAGCCGCGTGAGGCGCTCCTTGTGGAATCGCTTGCGACGATGCAACCGCACCACCTGCGCCACCACGTCGCCCCAGAGTCCCATCGCGTCCGGCGGATCGGCCACGCTGCGATGCTGCAGCCAGAAATGCAGCGCGCGCAGCTGCCAGAGATTCCAGGCGAGATACAACACCAGGGCGCCGCTGACGCCCAGCCACACGGAACCGGCGAGCCAGCCCAGCAACGCACCCAACGCCAGCGCCGCGAACACGCGCAACGCGACGTAGACGAAGGCGGTGCTGCCAGAGGTCATGTAGTTAGTTCAGAGGGGCTTCGAGGAGAAGCGGTAGCCCGAACCGCGCACCGTTTGAATGAGGCGATCGTAGCCAAAATCCTCGAGTGCCTTGCGCAGCCGCCGGATGTGGACGTCGATGGTGCGCTCTTCGACGTACACGTTGCCGCCCCAGACGCGGTCGAGAAGCTGCTCGCGGGTGTAGACGCGCTCCGGGTGGGTCATGAAGAACGCCAGCATGCGGTATTCGGTCGGCCCCAGCGCCACGGTGCGTTCGCCAGAGCTCACGCGCTGGCTGCTCTGATCGAGCACCAGGCCCTCGACGTCGATGCGCTCGGCGCCTTCGGCCGGAGTGGTACGTCTGAGCACGGCATTGATGCGCGCCAGCAGCTCGCGCGGCGAAAACGGTTTGGTGATGTAGTCGTCCGCGCCACCTTCGAGCCCCGCCACCTTGTCGCCTTCCTCGGCGCGTGCGGTGAGCATGATGACCGGCAGCTCGCGGGTTTCGCGGTCGCGCTTGAGCGCGCGCGTGAACTCGAGACCGCTGGTATCCGGCAGCATCCAGTCCACCAGCAGCAGATCGGGAAGCTTGTTGGCGACCTCGGCGCGTCCGGTGCGCGCGTCGGCGGCTTCGCGGACTTCAAACCCGGCGCGACGCAATCCGAAAGCGATCATCTCGCGAATCGGACGCTCGTCCTCAACGACCAGAATCTGTTTGGCTGACATGGTTGCTGACACGACATCCCAGGTGACGGTTTTGTGGCGTGCGCATTACAACGGCAGTCTATTGCACTTTGATTACATGGGCTCCCGATTCGGCAACGCGATCCCTGACATAAACCGGCAAAGCGGCGGCTGGATCGAGAATCTGGCGCGCGGCCACCTGCGGCCGGGCCAGCACCAGCACCTCGCTGGCACGCGGCAGGAGGTCGACGAACAGCGCGGCGCGGGCGACGCGGCAACGCTCCGCCAGGTCCGGCCAGGCTTTCAGGCCCCGTCCGGCAGCGGCCCACGCACCCTCGCCATCGGGCAGCACCACGTCGATTGCCGCGCTCACGGACTCCGGACCTGTGGCGATCAATCCCTGCGCGGACTGTTCGACGGAAAATGGCGCCCAGTAGACTTCGCGCATGCGCGCGTCATTGGCCACCAGCACTCGACGCACGAGCGGATCCAGTTGCGCCACCCGCTGCGCGACGGCGGCGAGATCGGAGATCGGCACCACGCCTAGCTCGGCGCCGAAAGCCAGCCCCTGCGCGACGCTGGCCGCCAGGCGCACGCCGGTAAATCCGCCCGGCCCTCGTCCGAAAGCAATGGCATCGAGCGAGCCCAGGCTGATGCCGCCCTCCGCGAGCACCGCATCCACCATGGGAAGCAGTTGCTCGGCGTGGCCGCGCTCGAGCTCGACGTAACGATCGATGCTGCGATCGCCGATGCCGAGCGACACCGAACAAGCTTCGGTGGAGGTGTCGAGCGCGAGAATTTTCATGCGAGCTCGCCGTCCATGACATCGGGTTCGCGAGTGAGCGCGGCAGGCGCGGCGGCGGTGCCCGCGATGCGGCGCAGGAATTTCTCGGCGTCGGTGCTCAGACGCGTCACCGGCATCGGCGGAAGGCTGGCGCGAAACACCCGGCCGTAGGGTTTGTCGACGAGCCTCGGGTCGCAGATGACCACGACGCCACGATCCGTCTCGCTGCGAATCAGGCGGCCGACTCCCTGCTTGAGGGCCAGCGCCGCTTCGGGCAGCTGATATTCGCGGAATGCATTGCCGCCATTGGCCTTGAGATGCTCGATGCGCGCCTTGGTCAGCGCATCGTCCGGCGACGAAAATGGCAGCTTCTCGATTATCACGAGGCGCAGCGCATCGCCCTTGACGTCCACGCCCTCCCAGAAGCTCGCGGTGCCTAACAACACGGCGTTGCCCGACTCGCGAAAGCGCCGCAGCAGCTGCTCCCGTGGCGCCTCGCCCTGCACCAGCAGTGGAAAATCGCCGAGCTCGGTCCAGCGATCGCGCATCAGTTGCGCCGCGCGCTGCAGCGCGCGGTGGCTGGTGAACAGCACGAAGGCACCACCGGCCGAGGCCTCGATGAGCGGAACCGCCGTGTCGACCACCGCGCTGGTGTGCGTGGCCGCGGAAGGATCCGGCAACTGCGTCGGAAGATAGAGCAGCGCCTGGGTTTCGAAATCGAAAGGACTGGCGATGGCGAGTGTCTCGGCGTCGTTGAGCCCCAGACGCGAGGTGAAATGCGCGAAGTCCTCGCCCACGGAAAGCGTGGCCGAAGTGAACACCCAGGCCGCGCGCGTGCCTCCCGCCATGGATGCGAAACGCGCCGCGATGTCGAACGGCAACAGGCTCAAGCCGAAGCCACGCTGCGTGATCTCGACGCTGCGCGCGCCTTCGTTTTCCTCGGCGTGCACGATCGCCTCGAGCCGGGTCGCCAATTCGGTGGCGCGCGCCGAACATTGCGCAATCCCCGGCTCCCGGCTGAATTCATTCAGTTCGGCGTTCAGGCTTCGAAGAGCTCGCGACAGATCCTGCGCCGCGTCGGCGAATGGCGTATCCGCGGCCAGCCAATCGGGCCGCTGCGTGCCGCGCAGGATTTCCGCGAGCGCGGCCAGCGCTTTTTCCACCGTGCCCAGCTCGGCCGACAGCGCCGCGGACGGCGCGCGCGCCTGGGCCAGTTCCTGGCGCGCATCGCGTACCAGCAGCTCCACCTGGCGGCTGCCGAGGCGCGTGCCGAAGAACTGCGTGGCGAGGTCGGGGATCTGGTGCGCTTCGTCGAGGATGACCGCATCGGCCGCGCCCAGCAGATCGCCGAAGCCATCTTCCTTGAGCGCGAGGTCGGCCAGCAGCAAGTGGTGATTGACGATGACGATGTCCGCATCGATCGCCTTGCGGCGCGCCTCGACCACGTGGCACTTGCCGAAGTCGGCGCAACGCGCACCGAGGCAGTTGTCCCGAGTCGAGGTGACCTGCGGCCACAGCGGGTGCGCATCACCGAGGTCCGGCACTTCGGCGAGATCGCCGGTCTTGGTGATTCCCGCCCAGCGCTCCACCCGCGCCAGCGTGCGGTCGCGCGTACCGGCGAGGCTCTTCTGGCCACCCAGTTGCCGCAGACGGTAGGTGCACAAATAGTTAGACCGCCCCTTGAGCAGGGCCACGCGTGCCGGGACACCGATGGCGCCGGCGACCAGCGGCAGGTCCTTGTTGAACAGCTGGTCCTGGAGCGTGCGGGTGCCGGTGGATATGAGCACGCGCTTGCCGGACAACAGCGCCGGCACGAGGTAGGCGAAAGTCTTGCCGGTGCCGGTGCCGGCCTCCACCACCAGCGGCGCGCGATTTTCCAGCGCCAGCGCCACGCGGCTGGCCATTGCCAGCTGCGAGCGGCGCGGCGTGAAGCCTGGAAGCGTTCGCGCCAAGGGACCACGCGGCCCGAATACCTCGTCTAGTGTGTTCATGTATGCCCGGGATTGGCCCGCCGTTCCGGCAGGGCAACGGGCAAGCTAGCGCGACGGGCGCAGGCTGTCGAGGTTCAAATCTTTGAAAGTGTCCTGGTCAGCCTTGATGCGGATCTTGATGTACGGGCCCTGCGCGGTATGGCGGCTGGCCGAGAAGTCACCGTCGGCGAAACCCGCGAAGTTGTAGCCCACCGACACCCACACGTTCTTGGCAATCGTGGTGCCGACGTCGAAGCCGCTCGAGTAGTCCATCACGTCCGATTCCCAGGAATGCAGCGCCGCAGCGTGCAATCCCAGGTCGAAGCGGCGCGTGAGCTGGCGGCGCGCGTCGAAGCCGAGGAGATCGGAGATGCCGGCGTATTTTTCGCCCTCGAAAGTGCTCGACACGTAGCGGACGCCGTACTGCACGCCGACCTGCAACTTGGGATTCAATTGCCAGTTGGCGTTCAGATTGTTGACCAGGCGCGACGACTCATAGGCGAGCGCGAGGGTGTCCGTCTCGTCGTATTTCATTTCGAGGCGATCGAACACGATCCACTGGCTCGAATCGGGGCGGAAGGCCCAGGCGAAGCGGCCGACCATCGAAGCGCTGTCGCCGCTCATGAGCGTGCTGGTGTCGAATGCCTGCAGCGATACCGACATCGCATGGCCCTCGACCGGCTCGCGATACCAGCCGGTGGTCGAGCTCCAGCGCTGTTCCGTGTCCGAATTGCGATGCTCGAAGCGGGTCGTCAGCTGCCAGAGTTCCTTGTGATACTGCGCGCCGACGAAGGCCGCGAAGAAATCCTCGGTCGTCGAACCAGAGGCGAGCGGCGCGTTCGGGTTGAGCGGCTCGAGATCCGCGCCACGCAGTGTGTTCGACTGGTCGACGCCGACATCGAAGGCCCAGTTGTCCTTCCACTTGAAGCCCTGCGTGAGACCGAAGTTCGCGAAAGTGCGCGGGCCGTATTCGGTTGCCTGCGTGTTGATGCTCGACTTGATCTGCGTGCGTTCCCACGGACGGGTGCGCATGCCGACGCGTGTGATGTCCGATTCGATTTCGCTGCCTTCGGCGTGTTCGTATTCGGCGAACAGCGTGGTCTCCTCGGTCAGGCGGTAGTCGAGGCCGACGAGGCTGCGCGCCGGATAGTCGACACTCGCGTTCTCGGCGCCGGAGCCGCCGCCGAGCGCGACGTCGTGCGAGCCGCGCAGCGTCATGCGCCCACTCCAGAAATCGACGCTGCCGTTGACGAAAGCCTGGTCGGAAACGCGCTCGTCGCCGCTCGCATCTTCGTCCGCCACGTGGCGCACCCCGCCGCCCAGGCTGTAGCCTTCGCGCGTCAGGCGGGCGTCGGCGCTGGTCAACAAGCGCGTGGCGTCGCTGGCCAGCATGCTCTGGTGCTGGACTTCGCCGGACACCATGACCGAGTCGGTGAACTTGTAGCGCGCGTCGATGCCGACGGTGCGAGCGCCGGTGTCGGCGGTGAGCTGCTGGTCGACGCCAAACCCGGTTTCGGTCTCGCGCGCAAAGGCACGCGCTTCGAGATGCTCGGAAGCATGCTTGCCTTCGACCAGCCACGCGGTCGAGGAATCGGGGCGCAGCGGATCGTCGGACTGCGACTGCGCGACTTCGGCACGCACGCGCGTTTCATCCGACAGGCGCCACGTGAGGTCGCTGCCGACGATGCGCGTGTCGCCGGCCTGTGCGCCCTGCAGCACCGCGCTGGCGCCGACTTCGATCTTGTCGCCGGCGAGCTTGGTGGCGACACGCAGGCCCGCCGCGGTCTGATCCTCGCCACCGGTGCGCACTTCGTAGTCCGCCACGATGAACACGGGGTTCAGTTCCTGGTCGCGGCTCTGCACCGGCTCCTTGAAGAACACGGTGCCGCGCTCGTAGTCGAGATCGTAGTCGATGAAGCGCGACAGCTCGCGCGTGTCGACGACGCGCGTGATCTCGAAGCGATCGCGCACTTCGATTCGCAGCTTGTCAGAGCCGATGACGATGGGCGAGCGCGACAGGTGATAGAGGCCCGAGGTGCCGTCACCCTGGAGCTCGTCCTGCACGAGCCCGGTGTCGGTGCGCGCCGCGAAACCCGACACCGAAACGTGCTCGCCGGCGAAGTCGGTACGAAGGCCTGACAGGCTGCGGTTGTAGCGCGTGAGCTCGGTCACCGTGAAGCCGGTGTCGAAGTCGCCGAACAGCGCGACGAACTGGCGCCGTTCGATCTTGAGGTACAGCTTGTTCTGCGTCGCCGCCTCGAACCGCTGCTCGGTGCCATCGCCGTAGAGTAGATAGTAACGATCCGGCTCGATCGTGCCCTGCAGCCGATCGCGCGCGTCTTTCTTCTCGCGCGCCGAGTCGTAGGCCGCGGTCAGCAGGAATTCGCCCTTGATGCGGCCCTTGGCGAAGAAGGCGACGCGGCCGTCCTGGTCGAAGCCCTCTTCGCGGCCGGCGGCGCTCGCCGTTTCCATGTTGCCGGTGATCCTGTTGTACGCGGCCGTGCCCTCGGCGATGCCGACCAGGATCCAGTCACGCGCCGTGGGCGCGAGCCACACCTTGAATTCTTCGCTCTGACGCTCGTTGTAGCGCAGGCGCACCATCGCGTTGCCGGTGACGGTGGTCGGCTCGAGCTCGATGAGCGCGATGCCGTTGCTGCCGACCTCGACCTGCGGAATGCGCGTGCCGGTCGCGAGGATCTGGTTGTCGTCGAGCTGCTCGACTTCCCACATCGAACGGTAGGGCGCGTCGAGCGAGAACGCGGCGGTGGTACCGGCGCGCGCGGGCTTGCCGTACTTGTCGAACATGCGCAGCGCGATCACCGGACGCGTACGGCCGTCGGCAATCAATCTGGAGGCGGCGTTGTCGATCTCCGCGCGCACCGGGCCGCCACCGAAATGGACCGAGCGTTCCGCCTGCCATACCACCTTGCCGTCGGCGCCGATGACGCGCGCCGCGAAGCGGTTCTCGCCATCGACGAGGCTCACGGCGCGCCAGCGGCTCAACGCAACCGTGTTGGATTCATTGAGAGTCAGGCCGTCGAAGTTCAGCGGATTGACCGGCACGCCATTGTTGGTTAGCTCGACCGTCTGACCGGGTTCGTGCTGGATCGCGATCTTGATCGACGCGATCGCCGCGATCGATTCGGGTTCGGGCGCGAGCCAGGCGATGCCGGGCTTGAGCTCCGTGATGTCGATCGCCGGGGACGCCGCACGATTGTCGGTACCCGCCGCTTTACGCTTCTTCTGGCCTTGTACGTTGCCGGGGCCGCGCAACACGACGCCGGTGGTATCGAGCTTCTGCGCAGCGCCACCGGCGGCCACCAGCTCGAGCGGCGCATTGGCTTCGAAGCGCGAGCCTTCGATCATGATTTCCACGCGACGATTGGCGGCGAGGCTGGCGGCGTCCTTGCCCTTGTTCAGCGGCTCGTCGGAACCGTGGCCTTCGACGCGCACACGCTCCTGCGGAACGTTGAGCGAAGTCGCAAGGTAGTTCGCCACTGCCTGGGCGCGCGCCTGCGACAACTGGTAGTTGTCGGCAAACACTTTGCGGTTGCGGCCGGAGATCGGCTGCGAGTCGGCATGACCGACGGCGCGGATGGTGATGTCGCGGGCGCCGCGCCAGCTTTCGATCAGCGTACGCAGCGCGGCTTCGTCGGACGGCAGCAACTCGGTCTTGAGCACGTCGAAGCGCGGCGTGAAGGTGAGATTCGACCGTCCGTATTTCGCCGCACCGCGCGACAACTTCGATTCGATCGCCGCCGTTCGCATGCCGGACTTGGCGGGCGAGTCGAAGAGTGCCACCGCGCGCACGGCCAACTCGCCGCCCGCGCTCGACGCGGTACGCGTCTGGAATGCGAAGGTGCGCGAGGTTCCGGCAGGCAGTTCGCCCAGGCGCGCGATCACGACGTTTTCCGTGACGCTCACCACCGGTTCGCCGACGCCTTCGAGCTGATCCTTGGAGTCGGTGGTCTTCGCGCCATCGAGCGTCGCGCTGCCGCTCACATATTCGAATCCGTCCGGGAGCATGACCATGGCGCGCACGTTGCCGGCGGTGACACCGTTGACATGCACGATCGCCTGGTGCGATGCCAGGCCGTCATCGTTCGAACCCGGCACGAGCGACGACTGGAATTCGAAGTTCACGTCGCCCTTCGGCGCGGCTTTCTGCCGCAGCACGAAATCGTTGCGCCACAACGTGCCGGCGTGCAGCTCGGCGAACTGCGAGTAGTCGCGGCCGGCGCTACCCATGCGTGAACAAGGGGCGAGCTCGAGGAATTCCGGCAGCGTGAGCTTGTCGAGCTGGACGGTGTGCGTGCCCGGCTCGAGGCCTTCGAAATGGTAGTGGCCGTTCTCATCGGTGACGCCGTAGCGGCCGTCTTCGAGATAGATGCGTACGTTCGCGACGCCGTTGTCCTCGCCGCCTTTGTCCTCGCAGGCGCCTTCGAACACCCGGCCGACGATGAAGCCCTTCTGCGAGAACAGCTCCTCATTCATGCGGACCAGCGCGCGCGCTTCGTTCGAGCGCACGTTGCCTGGCGCGAAAGCCTGCGCGGTGTTGATGGCTTCCTTCGCGCCGCGCATCGCCACGGTGTACTCGAGCACGTAGCGCAACTCGATCGTCACGCCGGCGTCGATGTGCGGATGGGTGTAGGTGAATCCGGAGCCGTCGGCGGCAACCACCGGGTCGGCAATGCGAACGCCGTTCAGGCGCAGCGAACCTGCGCGGTATCGCGAGCCGGCCGGCAGGTGATCGATGACCTGCACGTTGGTGAAGGCGCCATTCTGACTGTTGTTCTGCAGCGTGATCGTGTACTGCACGAAGTCGCCGGTGGTCGCGATCTGCTGGCCCGCGCTCTTGCGCAACAAGAGCGACTCGCCGTTCGGATCGAGCGGCATGTCGAGGGCCACCGCGGGTGCCGCGGTGACGACGAAGTTCTGACCAAACGAACCCTGCTGCAGGCGATACGGCGCGGCCGGCAGAGTCTGCAGATCGGCGACCGTGCGCTGCGAGGGAAATGCGTAACCACCCGGCGGCAGCACTTCGATTCGATAGCTGCCGGCGGCGACCAGAGGGAAACGGAACACGCCGGTGGGCAGGCTGTACTGCGTACCGCCCTGGTCGGTGACGAGCTGTCCGGTGATCATTTCGCTCGGGAAGCGGCTGACGCCGTCGTCACCGAACACGGACGCGCCGAGGCCGGTGCTCGCATCCACCAGGCGGACACGCGCGCCATTCACCGGCAGGCCGGTCTGCGAATCGAATACGAGGCCGAAGGGATCGACCAGCGCGTCAGCTTGCGCCGCGTCGGTGTTGTCGATGGGGTCGACGTAGGTCGCTTCGAGCTCGGAGTTGCGCTCGACCTGAAGCGCGCAGTCGGCCTGCGCGCTGGCCGTCGCGGTCGCGATATACCCGACGAACACGCCGGTGTTCGGCCCGGTCTCGGAGAGACGCAGCACTTCGGAATCGCCGGTCGCGCGCACGGCAACGCGCACATCCACGGTGTCGATGACATTGCCGTCGCGATTGCGGTCGAGGTCGACCACGCGCACGAAGATCGGATCGCCGGCGTGGGCGGTGCCCGTGTCCTGCATGGGAATCGGCTGCGTGGGATCGAGCGCGCCATGACCCTGGACCGCCGGCGCATCGAGCGGGAAGAAGCCGTTGCCCGAGCGGCACTGCGTGGGGCCGGCCGTGGTCGTGGCCTGGCCGGTCGCTTCGTAGCGCGCGAGCGTGATCGAAGCCCGCGACGGCAGCGGCTGCACGGTCAGCGAGACTTCGTTGGAATTGGTGAGTGTCGCGGCGCCGCCCGGGGCCTGGTAGGCGACCGTGCCGACGTTGCGAATCATCGTTCCGGGCGCCGTGACCTGCGCCACGGAAACCTCCGGCACAATGAGACCTCCGACAGATAACAACGCAATCAGCAGCAATGAATTCAGCCGGGCCCCAAACGTGCCGAAGGCGGAGTAGCTAGTCGCTACTCCGCCCTCTGCGTGAGAGTACCCGTTGTGGCGGGCAAGGGGCTTGGGTCGCCCCTTCGGGCTCCAGACCCGTTTTCCCGCCGTGGTGAACATCATGACTGCGTTGAACCTTCGTGACGTTCTATTAGTTGATCGTCACGGAGAAACGCACGATCACCGAGCCGGCCGCGGCAATCGTCGGGATCGCCGGGTTGCGGACCGTGAGCGTGGTGACACCGGCCGCCGTCGTACGGAAGCATCCGTCGGCGTTCGTATCGGTACCGCCCGCTTCGGCGATGCAATACGTGTTGGCGGCGCCAACCTGTATGTGCACGTCGGAAGCGTTGCCGTTGTAGCTCAACGGCCGGAACGTCGTGAGGGTGGGAAGCGCGTCGGAGACCGACACCGTGTCGGCAGCCGCGCCACCGCCGTTCGCGAGCGTGATCGTGTATTGCATCTGCGCGCCCGGGATCGCCTTGTAGTTCGACGCGCTGACGAAGTCGTTGACGACCGCGCTCGCTTTCGTGACGGTGAAGGCCGCAGTCACGATCGCGTACTGGTCCTGGTCGATGACCGACGCCAGCGGTCCGTCCGCGAAGACCACGTCGATCGAGCCCGCCACATCGGTGGTGGCGCTGTTGTCAGTCAGCGCGGCCAGCGTCGTCGGAGCACGCGCTGTCACGGTGAGCTGAACGTTCGAGAACTGCCCGTTCGTGGCGGTCGACGGCGTGTCGGCCACGACGTAGATCCACGTGCAGCTATCGGCCGCCAGTGTCGGGATGTTCAGCGCCGAATCCGTCCCGAGCGTGAACTGCATGCCGCCCGGCTGGGTCGGCACCGTGCACGAGGTGGTCGGTGCGGTCGACTCCACGAAAAACCGCACGTTCGTCATCGCAAAATCGGACGTATGCGTGAACACCGAGGCGGCATACGCGGCCGCGGCCGCCGTGACGCCCTGCGTGTCGTTGCCGTCGTTGCGCACGAAGAACGTCGTGACCTGGTTGGTGCTGCCGGGCGCGACATTGGGCGTCGCGGCGGCGTTCACTTCACGCATGTACAGGTCGATCTTGCGGTCGACCACGAAACTCGTGTTCGAACCGCCGCCTGCGCCAGCCGTCGAGTTGCCGGCGCCGGGTGCGGAGCGGATGACCGTCTGCGCGACGCCACCCACCGAATAGTTGACTGATGCGATGTTGTCGACCGCGGTTCCGGGGACGGTGCCGATTGCCAGCGCCTGCCCTGAAACGAACAGTGACCCCAACGCAACACAAGCGACCGAAGCTCGCTTGAATTGTTTGAAGGAAGAAAACATGGGTACTCCTGATTACTCTCTAAGACAAACTAGTTCAGCACGGCGCGAAAACGCGCCACGGCCGTCGCACCCGGCGCGAGCGAGTCCTTGAAGACCCAGCGGATGTGCGTGTATTCATCGGCGTGCGCGGGACGCGCGGCGCCGTTTTCCTGGACGGTGAGCTGGTCGGCGTGCCCAAAGGTCTGGCCGTCCACCGAGAAGGTGACGTCGGCGCCGGGACCGGTTGCCGAGCTCGCCACATAGGTCATGTGCGCCGGCACGGCGTTGTTGATCGTGACCTTGTCCGAGGGCTGCTTGCAGATGTTGTTAGCCGTGACCGTCCACGTCACTTCGACGCCCGGAACGACTTTTTCGGCCTGCACCATCGTGACGGTCTTGACGCCCTTCGCATCGGTCACTTCTTTGGCGACTTCGGCGCTCGTCTTGAGCAGGATGCAGCCCTGCGAACCCTGCGCGAACGCCTGCGAGCCAAAGCTGCAGACGATCAACACGGCGGCGGCGAAAACTTTCTGTCTTCCAATGATCATGTGTGTCTCCTTCACGAATTGCATTCCTGTCTGCTAGTTGATGCGCACGGCGAACTGGATGGTCTGCGTTCCACTCGCCTGCGTGAGATTGCCGAGCTGCACGCGAACGCGCGGCTGCGGGGTGGTTTCGTAAGCGCCGGCGTCAGCGTCCGCGGTGTCAGTGAGCGCGGCGCTGTTGAGCGTGAGCGTGCCGGGCAGATAGGTCGTGCCGGCCGGAATGTTGTCGGCGAACACCGAGGTCGTCGCCGTGCCCGAGCCCACCGCGTTGACCACGATGGAGTAGTTGATGCGAGCGCCCGGAAGCGGATGCGCGCCGCCAAACTGGTCAACCACCACCTGGCTCTTGGTCGCGGTTACCGCAATGCCTTGCACGAGGTATTCGCCCTGGGCGAGTGCGCTCGCCGTCGTGGTGCCGACAACTGCGTCGGTGCCCAGCAGCCCTTGGCCCGCGAACACCGTGCCGGCGGCGCCCGTACCCGTGCGGGCTGAAGCCGTGAGCGTCGAGCGGCCGATGTTGTTGTCGGAAACCGAGCCCGGAATGTTGTTGACCAGATAGACGTAGACGAAGCTGGCGGGAGTCGAGTCGCCGGCCAGGTTGGGATCGTTGCTGCCCGGGACATACGGGACGTCCGTGGCATCGAACACGCCGGCGGTTGTCACGCCACCGCCCGTGTCGAGGTAGATAGCCGGGGATGCGGCGATCGGGTCGAAGTTGTCGCCGGTGACGGCATTGTTCGCCACGAGGAGGAACGCTTCGGGACCGTTGCCGAGGTTGTCCACGCGGAAGCGCAGTACCTGGCCGGTCGTGCCCGGGGCCACTGGCGTCTGCGCGGCGGGCGCAAGCACCGCGACGTTGAGGATCTCGGCGACAACGACAGTTGTGGTGTTGGACGTGGTCGTCGAGGTGACGCTTCCCACGGTGTAGTCAACCGTCGCGGTGTTGTCGATGTGTACACCGGCGCCTACGCCAACGGCGTGCGCGTTGTTGGCACCCAGTGCGAGTGCCATGGCGACCGCGCTGAAAAGCGCTGATAGACGAAATGACTTCACTGAAAACTCCTCGTTATTCCTAGTGGCTTTCGCCACCTCGCCCCGCGATCGATTGCGGGAGGAGGCGTCAAACCCATGACGTTCACGGTTTTGGGGGCCTCGCTGCAGTGCATAATAGGAATCGAGGGCCTTAGGCCACGTGACTAGGGTCACGCCGACCCTGTCGCCACTGCGATACAGATCACATATAACGAGTGCAGTACGCGTGGAGAGCGCCCATGGCAGCCAAGAGACCCCGCCAGACCCGTGAAAATGTGACGGAAATCCGGCCTGCGCTGGACGAGGCGGCCAACGAAAATTCCGCTCAAGACGGCTTCGCACCGGCCGATAAAGAGGGACAGCCCGAGCTCGAACACGCCGCCGCCACCGATGCCGCCGAACAGATCCTCGGCGCCAATCCCCTGTTGGGGCTCGATCGCGAAGAGTTGTTAGCAGCCGGCAGACGCCTGCTGCGATTGATGACACTGAAGCCCCAGGTTCTTTTTGAAGAGAACCTCGCATTCGCGCGCCAAGTGCTGGACATCGTCATGGGGCGTTCGAAAATCACCGCCGATCCGCGCGACCGTCGATTCAGCCACGCCGTCTGGCAGAAGAGCGGCTACTACAAGCGGCTCATGCAAGGGTTCGTCGCGTGGCGCGACATGCTCAACCGCGTGCTCGACCGCGCCGACACCACCAGCGAGGATCGCGAGCGAGCTCGCTTCGTACTGCAGCTGTTCACCGAGACTTTCGCGCCGACCAATTCGTTGTTCGGCAATCCGGGCGCCCTGCAGCGAATCACCGAGACGCGCGGCAAGAGCCTGCTCTACGGCATGCAGAATTTCATCGACGACCTCACCAACAATTTCGGCATGCCGCGCCAGGTCGATGAGCGCAAATTCCAGGTCGGCAGGAATCTCGCGGTGACGCCGGGAGCGGTGGTGTTCCGTGGCGAAGCCTTCGAGCTCATTCAATACACGCCGCAGACCAATCGTGTACACCGGCGACCACTGATCATCGTGCCGCCGCAGATCAACAAGTTTTACGCCACCGACCTGTCGCCTGGCCGCAGCTTCGCCGAGTACGCCGTTCAGCAGGGCATCCAGACATTCTGTATCAGCTGGCGCAACCCGACGGCGGCGCAGCGCGACTGGAACATGGAGACTTATCTCTCCGCCTGCAAACAAGCTATTGCCGTTGCCTGCGAAATCACCGGCGCGGATCGCGTGAACACCATGGCCGCCTGCGCCGGTGGCTTCACGCTGGCCACCTTGCTAGGTCATCTGGCGGCGAAAAACGAAGAGAAGGTGGCGAGCGCAACGCTGCTGGTCACGGTCCTCGACACCGAGGCGCCGACGATGCTGGGGCAATTCGCGTCGCGCACCGGCGTGGCCGCGACGATCCAGAAGTCGCGCGCCAAGGGAGTGCTCGAGGGAAGCGAGATGGCACGCGTGTTTGCCTGGCTGCGGCCCAACGACCTGGTATGGCTCTTCGTGGCAAACAACTGGGTCATGGGGAATCGGCCGCCGGCATTCGACATCCTCTATTGGAACTCCGACACCACGCGCCTGCCGGCGGAATTTCACGCCGACCTGCTGCGCATGTTCATGGACAACCCGCTCAAATCGGCGGGCAAGATCACCGCGCTGGGAACGCCGATCGACATGTCGAAGGTGCAGGTGCCGGCTTACGTCGTCGCCGGGATCACCGACCACATCACGCCGTGGCAGGCCTGTTACCAATCGCGAAACATTCTGCGTGGCAAGATCGATTTCGTCCTGTCATCCAGCGGCCACATTCAAAGCATCGTGAACCCGCCCACCAATCCGAAGGCAAAGTATTTCCTCAACTCATCTCTGCCCGACGACGCGGAGACCTGGCTCGCGGGCGCGAGCGAACACGGCGGCAGCTGGTGGGCGCACTGGAGCAAGTGGTATGCGCAGCACGGTGACGGGGAAGTACAGGCTCCGTCGGCCCTCGGCAGCGCACTCAATCCCGCGGGCGATCCCGCGCCGGGGCGATACGTTCATCAGCGATGAGCCAGCCTCAAGTCGAGTATGTGGAGGTTGACGGCGTCAATCTGCGTGTCGCAACCCAGAAGGGCCGAGGCGGCCTGCCGCTGCTGCTGTTCAACGGAATCGGCGCCAATCTCGAGCTGTGCTTTCCATTCATGGAAGCGATGCCGGAAAAGGAGATCGTGATCTTCGACGTTCCCGGTGTCGGCCGATCCGAGATGAGCTGGCGGCCGCGCAGGTTTTCCGGACTCGCGCGACTCGCCAACAAGTTGCTCGACCGGCTCGGCTACGGCCAGGTCGATGTAATCGGTGTTTCCTGGGGCGGCGCGCTCGCGCAGCAGTTCGCGAGACAGTACCCACAGCGATGTCGCCGCCTGGTGCTCGCGGCGACATCACCGGGCGCCGTGATGGTGCCGGGACGGCCATCAGCGCTGTCGAAGATGATCACGCCGCGCCGCTACCTGTCACCGACGTACATGCAGAAGGCGGCGGGCGATATCTACGGGGGTGAAGCCCGCCGTGATCCGAAGATCATGTCTGCGCATACCGCGCGGATCATCGCGCCGCAGTTCATGGGCTACGTCTATCAGCTTCTGGCAGGGATGGGATGGACCAGCATTCATTGGCTGCATCGCATTCGCCAGCCGACCCTGGTGATGGCCGGCGCCGATGATCCGCTGGTACCTCCAGTCAACGCGCGGATCATCGCCATGCTGATTCCCAACAATCGGCTGTTCATCGTCCCGGGGGGCGGGCACCTCTTCATGCTCCACTCCATAGATAAGGTGGTACCGAAGATCCGCGCTTTCCTCGATTCCGAGGCTCCCCTGGCGATCTAGCCACTCCCCTTGACATCACGCGCTCCGTCCGTATGATGCATCGCAACATTGCTGCGACGCAGCACAGGAGCCGCCATGAATTTCCAGGAAAAAATGTTCGAGACCACCGTGGATCTGCGCGCGCGCGCCGCCGCCCTCGCCTCCGCGGCCGCTGCAAATGCTCGCGCCGGTGCCCGAGTGGCTGCCAAGCGCATTGACGCAATCAAAGGATCATTGGCCACGTTGACCGTTGCCGGTCGCAAGCTCAACAAAGTCGCTCGCCGGCACGCGGTTCGGTTCATGAAGGAGAACGCATCCCTCGCGGCGGACGCCGGCAAGGATGTCTCTGCCCTGGCACGCACTACGTACGCGACGCTGGCCAAGCGCACTCCCGCTAAGCGCAGCGCGCATACGTCGCCTGCCGCGCGCAAACGATCGGCATCGAAAGCCGCCTGACCGACGCTCGCTCGGGTTCCCGAGGGACCCGGCAATATCGGCACGCCCGCCTTTTGGGGGCGTGCTTTTTTTAGGCTTTTTGTTTTCGATTTTCCAGCTGTTTCACAAGATCTGGTAGCGCTATCACGTCGCGATAGCTGCGGCATTTTTCGCCGCTATACTCCGTTGTCTCGCCAGGACAGGCAGACATTTGAGGATCCGTGATGGCCACAGCGCCCCAATCGTTCACGCAGCTCTCAGAACTTTCTCCAGCGGTCGCCGATTGGGTCGAATCCGTTCGCCAGCTCGCTGCTCCCGACAAGATCCATTGGTGTGACGGCTCGGCCGCCGAGCTCGCCCGCCTCAAGCAGACGCTCGAGAAATCGGGCGAGCTCAAGCAGCTGAACCAGACGACTTTTCCGGGCTGTCATATCGCCTATTCGCACCCCTCGGACGTGGCGCGGGTCGAGCACCTGACCTTCATCTGCACGAAGAATCGTGACGATGCCGGGCCTAACAACAACTGGATGGCCCCGGCCGAAGCCCACGCCAAGATGCGCGACCTGTTCAAGGGGTGCATGAAGGGCCGCACGCTCTACGTCGTGCCGTACTGCATGGGCCCGATCGATTCGCCCTACTCCCGCTGCGGCGTGGAAATCACCGACAGCGCCTATGTCGTCATCAACATGTCGATCATGACGCGCATGGGGCGGGCAGCGCTCGAGCGCATTGCGCGCGAAGGCACCTTCGTCAAAGGCCTGCACTCCATCGGCGAGCTCGACCCCAATCGCCGCTTCATCATGCATTTCCCGGAAGAACTGGCGATCGAGAGCTTCGGCTCCGGATACGGCGGGAATGCCTTGCTCGGCAAGAAATGCCATGCGCTGCGCATCGCCAGCTGGCAGGCGCGTGACGAGGGGTGGCTGGCCGAGCACATGTTGATCGTCGGCATCGAGAATCCACGAGGCGAAACGCACTACATCGCGGCGGCTTTTCCCTCGGCCTGCGGCAAGACCAACCTCGCCATGCTCATCCCCCCGGATTCCATGCCCGGCTGGAAGATCTGGACCGTGGGTGATGACATCGCCTGGTTGCACCCGGGCCCCGACGGCCGTTTGTATGCCATCAATCCCGAAGCCGGTTACTTCGGCGTGGTGCCGGGCACCAATCGCGCCACGAATCGCAATGCCTTCGACATGATCCATCGCGACACGTTGTTCACCAACGTTGCCCTGACGGCGGACAACGAACCCTGGTGGGAAGGCCGCAAACTGAACACGCCGGTGCTCGACTGGCAAGGCAAGCCTTTCGACGCTGCGACCGGCGGCGTTTCCGCGCATCCGAATTCGCGCTTCACCGTCTCCGCCAAGAACAATCCTATCTACTCGCCGCGAAGCGAAGATCCGATGGGCGTGCCGATCTCGGCGATTGTCTTTGGCGGCCGGCGCCGCGAAGTCGCCCCGCTGGTGTACGAAGCCCGCAGCTGGCAACACGGAGTCGTGGTCGGCGCGTCGGTTGCTTCCGAGACCACCGCGGCGGCGACGGGCGCGGTGGGCGTGGTTCGCCGCGATCCCATGGCTATGAAACCGTTCGCCGGCTACAACTTCGGCGACTACTGGCGCCATTGGCTCACGGTCGGAAAGCGCCTGAAGAACCCACCCCGGCTTTTCCACGTCAACTGGTTCCGTCGTGATGCGGCCGGCAAGTTCCTCTGGCCCGGCTTCGGCGACAACCTGCGTGTCATGGAATGGATCCTGAAGCGTTGCGCCGGCGAAGTGGGCGCGAGCGATTCGCCGATAGGCTATCTACCGAAGCCCTCGGACCTCAATCTGCAGGGTGCGAACGTGAGTGAACCCACGATGCAGGAATTGCTGGCGGTGCAGCCGGCCGCATGGCGCAAGGAAGTCGCGGAGATGCGCGAGTACCTGAATGAGTTCGGTGAGCACGCTCCGGCGGAGATGTCCGCGGAGCTCGGCGAGATCGAGCAGCGCCTGGGCCAGCTGCCGGCAGCCTGAGACCTACGCTTCTTCGCAGTAGAAGCGGATAGTCAGCGGCGAGTCGCGCTCGGGCACGCGGCCGAGGCCGATGAGCCCCTCGCCCTTGATC
Organism: Steroidobacteraceae bacterium; assembly: GCA_035995425.1. Lineage (GTDB taxonomy): Bacteria > Pseudomonadota > Gammaproteobacteria > Steroidobacterales > Steroidobacteraceae > CADEED01. The sequence goes on along the minus strand of DASYKM010000089.1, from coordinate 20,979 downwards.
TGGACGCTGTCGCGGCGCACGAACAGCTCTTCGCCGCCCTCCGCCTGCACGAACGTACCGTTGGTGCTCTGGTCGATCAGCACGAATTTGTTGCGATTGATTTCGATGCGGGCGTGCAACCGCGAAATGAGATTGCCGCGAATCACGAGATCGTTGTCGTCGGCACGGCCGATGGCGACATTGGGACGCTGCTCGGTCAGCATGACTTCGCCGCCATCGAACGTGAGCCGCAGGCGCATGGCGCGGCGGCCTTCGGTGGCGGAGATAGCAACCGACGGCAACATGCTGGTGATGTCTTCGGTCTGCCACAGCACTTCGAACAGCGTGACTTCGGCGCCCTGACCCTTGAGCGTCGCCACGTCGATCTGGCGCACGGCCGATTGCCAGTCCGGCGACAGCAATGCGACCATGGCCTCGGTGGTGATGATTTGCCCGGCCTTGGCTTGGCTGGTCATGCGATTGGCGGTATGCACCGTCGAGCCGAACACGTCCCGGTTTTCCACCACCACCGGCCCGGCGTGACATCCGATGCGGATCGCCACGTGATGTCCTTCGGCGGTGAGCTCAGGATTGCCGGTGATGGACTTCTGCATCTTCGCGGCCGCATTCAGCGCGTCGTTCGCAACCGCGAACGTCGACATCACTTCATCGCCCATGGTCTTGATAACCGTGCCGTGATGTTCCTCGGTGGCCTGACGCATGATATCGATGCAGGTCGCCACCACTTCGCGTGCGCGCTGGTCTCCGAGCTCCTCATAGAGCCGCGTCGAGCCGACGACGTCGGCAAACACGATGGCAAGTTCGATATCTTTGGCCATAGGGAACAAATGGATGAACGCGGGCGATTATATACATATGACCTAGAATGGCAGCCCATTCCCTAAGGACCAGACCAAAAGGCGACACATGCGCGAACAGGATTACGTGATTTTCGCGGGTCTTCTACTGGCTTTTTTCGGTTCGGCGACCGCGGCGGACAAAACCCAGGCCTTCACTCGCTCGGACCTCGCTGCGACCGCGACACTGCGCGAACGCGCCAATGCGGATGCGACCGCCTACCAACTGGTGGAATCGCTGACCACAGAGGTTGGCCCGCGATCCGCTGGTTCTCCGGGCGACAAGGCGGCCGTGGGCTGGGCCTTGCGCGAAATGCAGCGACTGGCTTTCGCCAATGTGCATACCGTCGAGGCCATGGTGCCTCATTGGGTGCGCGGCGAAGCCGAGTTCGCCGTGCTTGCGCCATTTCCGCAGATGATGCCCACGCTCGCGTTGGGCGGCAGCGTCGGCACCGGACCCGAGGGCATCGAGGCCGATGCCGTAATGGTGAAGGATCTCGAGGCACTCGCCGCGCTCCCAGCCGGCGCGGTGAAAGACAAGATCGTCTACTTCAGCAATCGAATGGAACGCACGCGAGATGGCTCGGGTTACGGCAAAGCCGTGACCGTGCGCGCGCTCGGCCCCTCCGCCGCCGCGGCACAGGGCGCGAGCGGCGTGGTCATCCGCTCGATCAGCACCAGCAACACACGCTTTCCGCACACCGGCGCACTGCGTTACGCACCGGACGTGCCGCGCATCCCGGCGTTGGCAATTTCCAATCCTGACGCCGACGCGCTGGTACGACAATTCGAAAGCGGCAAGCCCGTGCGCCTGCGCATCCGCAGCAGCGCGCGCGATCTGCCGCAGGTGCGCTCTGCGAACGTGGTCGGCGAGATTCCTGGCACGGATCTGGCAAATGAAATCGTGATCCTTGGCGCACACCTGGATTCCTGGGACCCGGGCGTCGGCGCGATCGACGATGGCGCCGGCGTTGCCATCATGATGGGCGTGGCGAAGCTCATCAAAGAGCTCGACGTCAAACCGCGGCGCACGATCCGCGTGGTGTTGTTCGCCAACGAGGAATACGGCACCACCGGCTCGCTGGCCTATCTCGCGGCCAACCAGGCGGATGCCGAGCGCCACGTGCTGGGTTTCGAAGCCGACTTCGGCGCCGGGCCGGTCTGGCGCCTATCTAGTCGGGTGAATCCCGCCCAGTTGCCGGTGGTAGACCAGATTTATCGCGCACTCGCGCCTCTCAAGCTGGCGCGTGGCGACAATGCGGCCAACGGTGGCGCGGATCTGGACGGATGGAGCAAGCTCGGCATGGCCATCATCGAGCCAGGCCTCGATGGCACCGCCTACTTCGACGTGCACCACACCGCCAACGACACCATGGCGCAGGTCGACCCACAGGCATTGCGCCAGTCGGTCGCCGCGTTCGCCATTAGCGTCTGGCTCGGCGCGCAATATTCCGGGTCGTGGGAACGCGTCACGACGGCCAAGCCGCCGCGCCGCTGAATCCGCCGGTGGCGGGCGGAGCGTGCCGTCAGATGGCTATGGGTAACGGCGCCGGCACTGGCATCAGACGCCGGCGCTGTTCGGCATGCACTTGTTCCAGTGTCAGGCGCGTCGCGGCGGCAACGGAATTCAACACCGGATGCGTCGCGGCACGCGGCAAACTCAGACCATGCGTCCGTTCCCAGGCACGAATCCTGGCGCCTGGAGTATTGGCGGTTGCCGTCAATTCCGACATTTCCACCCGACGGCGGTCGTCCGCCTGAGCCTGTTCGAGCGCGAGCCGTGTGCGGTATTCCGAGATCAATTCACCGGGGATCATCGGCAGCAGGTCTTTCAATGCATTCACTCCAGGGTAGGTTGCGCGGCAGTCTGCGCGCTTAGTCCCAGGATTGACACCAACATCGAAACCAGCGGCCCTCAGGGCGCGTCTTCGCTGAGCCGTTCGCAGGCTTCGCCCGCCGCGAGCAGCAGCTCGGCGGGCGCATTCGGATCGCGGGCCCCCTCGGACAATTGCCGCCGGAACTCCTTGGCGCCGGGCAGTCCCGAATACAGGCCGAGCATGTGGCGTGTGATCCAGCTCAGCCGTTCGCCACGCGCCATCTCCCGCCTGGCATAACGCGTCATGCGCTCGAGCAGCGCCATGCGCGGGGGAACTGCACCGCGCGCCGCCGACAACTCTGCCAGCAGCATGGGGCGATGATAAGCCTCGCGGCCCAGCATCACTCCATCGGTCCAGGCCAGCTCACTAACTACCTGCTCCGGCGTACGCAGGCCGCCGTTGAGGATCACGGTCACCGCCGCGAAGCGTGCCTTCAGCTCGCGTACCACGTCGTAGCGCAGCGGCGGAATCTCACGGTTGTCGCGCGGCGACCAGGCGCCGAGCACCGCCTTGCGCGCGTGCACGATGATGGCGTCGCAGCCGGCAGCCACGATTCCACCGACGAATTCCTCGAGCGCCGCATGTTCGTCGGCACCGAACCGGGTTGCCGCCTCGCGCGCGGACTCGCGGCGCGCCAGCCCCTGGCCTCCCAGCTCCGCGCCGTCGACCACGCCGATGCGAAGCTTGACGGTCACCGGAATCGTCACGGCCGCGCGCATCGCGGCGACGCACTCAGCCACCAACGCCGGCTTCTTCATGAGGCAGGCGCCAAAGGCGCCTGAGTGCACGCGATCGCTGGGGCAGCCGCAATTGAGGTTTATTTCGTCGTAGCCCATCTCGGCGCCGATGCGGGCGGCGGCGGCCAGATCCTTCGGGTCGCTGCCTCCGAGTTGCAATGCCACCGGGTGCTCTTCGGGGTCGAACGCCAGCAGGCGCGCGCGGTCGCCGCGCAGCACCGCGCCGGTCGTGATCATCTCCGTATATAGAAGAGTGTCGGGCGCGAACCCGCGTAGGTAGTAGCGGCAGTGGCGGTCCGTCCAATCCATCATGGGTGCGACTGAGATGCGGCGGTCGAGGGATTTGCTCGTTTTCTCGACGGAAATGCCTTGTTTTGTAGCGTTTTCCACTTGCGGTGTTTCTGCGGGATTCTTGCGGATTTCGGGGAGTTTACTGGTTGCTGAGGGGACATAAAGGAGACAAGAATGGTTTCCAGACCTCTTGTCCCCTCAAAAACCAATATGCCCACGATCAAAGCACGGAAGCAGGCAAGCGGTTCGACGCGCTACACGGCGGTTGTTCGCCTCCGACGCGGCACGACGGTGCTGCATCAGGAGAGCCGAACCTTTACGCATCGCACGGCGGCGCTGAGCTGGGCTAAACACCGCGAAGTCGCGCTCGAGGACCCGGCGGAGCTGACCCGCAAGCAACACAGCACGCCGACGCTCGCGGAATTGATCCGCTGGTACATCGAGACGTTCGAGACGATTTCGCGTTGGCAACGGAGCAAACAGACTCATCTGGAATTCCTGGAGCGCCACTCGCTCGGCAAGACCATTGCGCACACCCTCACGTCCGCCGACCTGATTCGGCACGTGCAGTCGCGCCGTGCGGAAGGCGCTGGGCCGGCGACCGTCATCAACGACCTGATCTGGGTCGGCGTCGTCCTGCGAGCCGCCAAGAGCGTCAAGGAGCTTCCTGTAGCTCCAGAGATCGTGCAGCAGGCACGGAGTGCCTGTCGCGAGTTGCGCTTGGTCGGCAAACCGAAGAAGCGCACTCGGCGGCCGACCGCCGACGAACTCACGCAGCTTCGAGAACATTTCAAGAGCCGAGATCGGCGCGCCGAGATTCCCATGCTCACTGTCATGGAATTCGCAATTGCTTCGGCGCGAAGGGAGGCGGAAATCTGCCGACTCGAATGGCGCGACAACGATGAGCCCAATCGAACGGGCCTGGTCAGGGACGCGAAGCATCCGACTGGCAAGGATGGAAATCATCGGCGGTTCAAGTACACGCCCGAAGCGTGGGCACTCGTCTCCGCACAACCCGAGACGAGCGAGCGCATTTTTCCCTATGACCCCAAGAGCGTCGGCGCCGCGTTCACGCGAGCCTGCCACCTGCTGGGAATTCAGGATTTGCGTTTCCATGATCTGCGGCATGAGGCCACCAGCCGTCTTTTCGAACGCGGCTACCAGATCCATGAGGTCGCCCAATTCACGCTGCATGAGTCATGGAACGAGCTCAAGCGCTACACGAACCTCAAGCCAGAGAATCTGCGGGAAATCGCCGCGCCGCGAGCAAAGAAACCGCGGGCTAACGCACGTAAGTCATCCCGCGCTGCTAACCAGCCTTCTGGCGCCGAACATCAATCAGCTCAGCGAGATCTGTGGCACTGACGAGCCAAGGCGATTTCTGCCCACCCAGACGGAATGCGCGACAAGGCAACTGCTTCGCCGGCGCCCGACGCCGGGCTTCAGCGCAGCTGAGACCGAAGTATTTCGGCGCCACACGCTCAAGCGGAATGTTGGCCTCGCCGAATTCGGCTAACAACCCGAAGTATGTGCTGTTCAAGACGGTGACCCGCGGAGTTCCAGTTGTGTGTCGAACTCTGTTCCAACATTAGAGAGAGTTGAAGAGTCGGTTTAGCCGCATTTTCGGCGCAAACCTACTCCCGGCACTAAGAAGAAACAAATGCGCTCAGCGCCCATAGCGCCGCAAGTAGTTCCATGTAATCTCGCGTACCAGCCAAGGGAACTGCAAAAACAAGGCATACTTCCTTAGGCGCAGGCCGCAGCGATCCCCAATGGAAGGCGATCTCCAACAACTGCTCAAACGTGACCTCATGAAATACAGTGAGAACGAATTCAGGGACTACCTTTTTGAGCGGCATCGCGACACGCTGCATTCAGTAATCTGCGGACGCAGGGAACCGATACAGTGGAAGAGCGATGACTTTCCACCCATTCGCTTTCTGCTGCAGCAGCAAGCCGAAATAAGAATCAACGAAATCATCGACGCGCTAGAGTATTTGACTCTACGTGCGCGCGAACTTCGGCTCGAGCGACAGGCGGACTCAACGACGCGTATTGATCTCTTCGGAACTTCCCCAGATGGGGGCATCACGATCATCGAGCTGAAAAAATCAGCTCAGACTGAGCGGCAGGCATTTACCGAGATGCTCGCGTACGCGAGGCATTTCTGTTCGATTTTCGCGGGACTGACTGAAGCATCGATTGCATGCGTGCTCATCGCGCCGATGGCGAGCCGCACCGTCCGAGATGCCTACGCGCAAGAGCTAATCACCAATGGCAAGCACCTTCTGGCGTTGGTTCCAGAGCAGGACGGCGAAGAGATACGACTTCACGTCTACTATCCGGACGAAACGCACTACAGGTGGTACGAGAACAGCCTGCTGGATGATCGCTCGATGTGCGCCGTGTCAATCTCTTTCCCGTTGCTGCCGGGATGGATCGATTCCGACGACACCAGTGAAGATCAGAACATCCCCCTCTATTCCCGAGTGGCGTTGAACACCGTCTCAAGCGCGATCGCACACCGCTTCGAAGTGCGCGGATATCACAGCATGGTCTATGCCGCGCAGAAGTGGGGCAACCTCGCGGGCATCTTTCCATTCCCTAACACAGTTTTTATTGTGGCGGTCAACCCGTACGCGTCGTTCCGGACATCGATCGACGACGACACTGTGTATGGGGAAGGGCCTGCGAACCGGTACCAAGACATCCAGTCCGTACACGATCAACTGGACGAGGCGGGCCGTAGAGAATGGCTGGAAACGATCGATTCGAGCTTCCTGGGCGAGATCATCAGACTGGCACGCGACGAATTCTTCGCGTGCTTTAGGAACAAGGGACAGGCGCGGATAGAGACAGAGATCGGAATTCCGTCTTGGGAGGCTCTAAAGCTTAGCCTCCTTGATACCGTGACTGTGCACAACCTCGAGATTTATCCCACCGGATTGCTGCGCGAGGTCTATGCGGCTTACATAGCGCACATTTATCGGCCCGAGGTGACGCATTGCATGCACTACAGCGACGACTTCCCGAAGTGGTCCTACCAAACGCTGCGGAACTTCCTTCCGGTTTGGGAAATTCTGCGGATGCTTGGACTTGGTAGATCGGATGACGAGGACGAGGCAATGGAGCGAGGGTGAATGCAAAACGCGCTGACCGCAGCCAAGAGCGAGATCTGTGCGCTAACTAGCCAGTGAGACTTCTGGCCACCAGTCGGGATGTGCGGCAAGGCGACTGCTTCGCGGGCGCTCGACGCCGAGCTTGGCTACAGTCGCTTTATCTTTTCAGTCAGGTGATTTCCATTCAAAGCGCTCGCCATCACTCGTCCACTTCGCGAACGCTTTTCAACGTTTTCAATAGGGCATCCAACTCATCTCGTGCACACCGATAGCGCGCCGATCCCGTGTCCAATCGACCCCGCTGCGGCATCGTCGAACTCTTGATGGTCTGGCCCGCCCAATCGACATCCGACTTATCAACGATCCAGAAACCCTCGGGTACCAGATCGCAATTCAGGCGCATCAGCCACAACTGGTCCCAGCCCGGGTGCAGCGGTGAAATTCGCCCCAACTCCGCATGCGCTGACACTGCTTTGACTTGAATCTTCAACGCCGGGCACGATTTGCGCTTCACGACAATGTCTGACACGGGCTCGCTCGGATTTCCGTAAACGAACTCCGAGTTTGAAAACACCGCCTTTGCGTAGAGCCGCGCATAGAACTCTGCGATGACTCCGGTCTTTTGGTCTCCGCGCGGCAACTCTACAAGCCGCGATCGTTGTAGGTTTTCGAGCTCCGTGTACGCTTTAGCGTACGACGCTATTGCTTTGAAAATGTCTCGCACGCGTTGCCAACTTCGCCCGCCGGGCTACGATGACTTCAATTCGGTAACGCGCGGATTCGCGTCCCGAATCATCTTCACAATTTCATCAATCCTTTCGCGCAGATCGTGCCGATCTGGAACCGCCGGCCCTGCCTCGACAATTGCACGCGCTATGGCCATCTTGTCAGGCTTCTCGATGCCGTCGAATGGGCCCGACCACTTGTTGCCGTCCCAGCTGTGTTTTGCCTTGTTGTGAATCCTTCGAGTCGCCGCATTTAGCAGTTCCACTGGAATGTAGTTTTCAATCATGCGGCAGTCTGTCACCCATGCGATCCCGGCCCCCTTCGACAGTTCTTCAACCACTCGCTGTTTTGTCGCGTTAATGGTCCCCGAAGCTCTTTCTTTGTCGCTATCGATTACCACCGCAAGATGACGGTTGAGCTTTCGCAATTCGATGAATTCGTTCGCTTCCGACTCGTCAGCGGTTAGGTGACTGAGTAATCGGCCGCCATAGAACATGATCGAGAAATGCAGTCCCTCGACAAGATCTGGAGCCACTTGCTTGATCCATTGCGACAGGTAAAGGCGATCCGATGGCCCTTCGACCCAAATCACCGCATTCGACTGCAATAGATCCGACGCGTGATAACCAAGCGTCGAGCAAACATCTAAGTGATCGTCGGCTGTCTTGACGAGTTGGACGCGAGTCCACCCATCCGGGTAGCTAACTTTGAAGATCGTGGCATTCGGCGTATCCAGTAAATGCGCGGAGTGTGTCGAGATCAGATACTGGTTCGTCGTGTGCTCCGATAGGTAACGGATGAGATGCTTCTGCAAAGTCGGATGCAGGTTCATCTCCGGCTCTTCGAGACAGATCAACGTTTCGTCATTGAGCGTCGAGTTTGCAGCGATCATCACTACTTGGTGTATGCCCGTGCCAAGGTTCGTCAATGGCAATAGCCGCCCGCCTATTCGAACGTGAACGGTGGTCGGTTCATGCGGAATCTCGATTTCCGCATCCGGCCTCTGTAGAACCGCGCGGAGAAAGGCGACGATCCTGCGAAACTTCTCTTGATCAGCAGCTCGCTCGAATACCGGATGAGCCAACTTCTGGAGTTCGCGAATCAATCCTTTGCCATTCGGATCCGGCGTGGCCTGCACATCTGATGTCATCTGCCGATACGCCGGAACGCTCCTTACCGTAACCGCAGGAATCGCCTTCACCACGAGCTTCTGCAGCGACTCGGGAACAACGTGCTTTAGTTCTGTGCCTGCGGTGCCCGTCAGCGCTTTATGCAAGATCTTCCAGGACGCAATGTCCATGCCATAGTCTGTGTTTCCGATGGCATCTGTGGTCCTGCAAAGCACGCGTAGTAACTCGTCCGGAAATCCCAAACCGCGCTGATTGTTGTTTGCAGTCACCACCGGAATCCAAGCAAATTTTACAGCCGGTCGAAGCGGAATCGCGTTAAGCAGGATCGTGAGAATTTGTTTGAGCCGATGAATCTCGTGCGACGGCCGGCCGCTTCCAATACCTTCGGCAAGTACAGATATTGACGTCTCGTCATTCGGAACGGGCAGGGCTAACTGCAAAGGCGTTCCTCCGTCGCCAACCGGCACGTCAAGCTTTGACACGGAGTGTGTTTGATATTGGTGCAGCTTCTGGCACGCGCTGACTAGCTGTTCGGCGACGAACGTCAGCACGTTTGATTTGCCGCTGTTGTTTGGCCCTGCAAGCAAATTGATCTTGCTCAGCGGACCGATGACTTGCAGCTCCGGCCCGAACGATCGGTACCCGGCGAGGCCAAATCCAAGCAACGGCAGCTTTTCCTTGTTGCTCACCATTCCTCCCCAAACCCGGCCGCCAGCAGGGTCCCAGTCGCTTTGTCGCGTTGGATCGCAGAGCGGATGACGTCAGTCTGCCATCTTTCACGAGTCGGTACACAGAGACCCGGGTATTTGTGGCACCAACTGTTGCTCGTCTGCCATCGAAGAGTGGCATCAGGTTTCAACCGCGGCTCACCGCGCGACAGTTAGTTGCATCTGTCGACGACCATCCCGCGCGCGTTCCTTCAGTGCCTGTGCGAGCCACTCGCGTTCCGTCTGTGGCGACGGCATGCCCCTAATATAGCGGTCGACTTCGTTCGCAAGCCCTTCCCTGCCTTCAGCGCGAAGCGCTTCTCGAACACTAAGCCAGCCCCGAACCACGCTTCGGCTGGTGCCCAGAATCTCGGCCTTGCACGGTTCGAGCTGAATGCCACCGGCACGAAGCTCGGCGGCGACTCCTTCCACTCGCGCGCGCATGTGAGTAGATCGACCGGCGCGCATCGCCCGATAGATGCCGTCGCGCTTCTGGGGCTTGGTGACGCCCCGAACTACCCGCTCCGTCGTGTTCGCCGCGATGCCTTGCGCCCGGAGGTGGCTCGCGAACTGTCGTCGCCACTCCCGCAAGGTCTCCTTGCGAATGTTCATCCGCCTCCCCTGCTCATTTGTCGCCTTCACGACCAGGTGGACGTGTGGATGGGGCTGGTCGGTGTGCAGCACCAGGGCGTACCGGTGCTTCAAGGCGAACTGCTCTCGAGCAAACGCGCGGCTCGCTTCGAGCACGCCCGCCGCCGGCGTGCCCGCCGGCATCGACAGAACGATGTTGTGAACCAGCTTGACCGGCTTTCGTCCCGGCACGCCGCGATAGGGGGATCGCGATTCCGCGGCATCGAGGTCCAGATCCCAATCTTCGATCAGCGTCTTTTCCGACCCCTTCCCCTTGAGGTGCGCACCGTCGTCGGTTTCGATTTCGAACTCCTGACGACTGAGATATTTGAAATGTGCGGCGACCGCGTTGGCGCTCTGGCCACCTCCGGAAATTTTGACCATTACCTCCGGGGTATGCCGGACGGTGCGCGCGATCTGCTCGACCTGGGAGGGCAACAGCAGCTGCCATTCCGGGGCAACTCCGCGCCCATGGCTGACGATGTCCAGGAACGCACTGTCGCCAGGGAGTCTAAAGCTGCGACGTGGCATCGCCAGAACTCCAACTCGAGAGGTTGGTGCTGATGTACGAGCGAACGTGATTGCGAAGGGCCTCACAGGCTTTGAGGAAATTCCACAGGACCTCGCGGCTGACCCCTGCACCCGAGCCGCCCCGATGCGTAGCTAGCGCGATCTGGTTGAGGTTACGGCCTATGGCAGCGAGCTCGCGGGTCGACTGTCGGATGTCGCGCAGCTCCGCCTCAGGCAATGGCGTCAGGGCGCGCAGGTGAGCCCGGAGCAAGGTGGAGGCATAGGTCGCCGGTGCCAGGCAGCGAGCAGCAGAACGCGCCTGCAGCAGCTGGCGGTCACCCACCGTGAGCCGGACGTAAAGGCGCGCCTGTCGAGATGGACGATCAGCGACGACGCCTTGGCCCACCTCTGCCGCATCGGCGGTATGTAGAACAAGGTCGAGCATGCGCTTGAGCAGCGCGGACTCCGTGAGCTGTTGTCGTTCGGCTGCAGTGCGGAGCGCCGCCTTCGTCGCCTGCGACACACGACACTGAATGAATGCTTCGGCTGTCATGGAGAGCATCGTGTGACGACAGCGGCTGAAAGCCTATCCTGCCTTTCGAGGAAAATTCGTACGAAACCTCACGTCGCCACCCTCCCAGATTCGGGGATCAATATACGGAGCGCCGAGCTTACTGACATGAGCTAGGGCGCGTTGACGTACTAGGCGGCCCATGGTGAAGTGAAAACAAATGGCTTCTCCCAACCATCGCCCCTATGCCGTGCCACCGCCCCTTTGCAACGCCGCATTTCTGCGGTCTATTCATAGTTAGGCTTCACGAGGCGCGCGAATGCCTGGCATCTTCATATCGAAGGGAATGACTGTATCGATTCCGCCTGGCGGGCTAAAGGTCGCATTTGGCGAAGACGGCGCCCCTCGCAGCAACATCACTTTACATGTCCGATTCGATGTATGTCCGACTTGGGTCGCCTTGGCGATTAAGCATTTAGAACGCGCAAAGGAAGCGAGGGTCGAACGTGAGAACGCATGGAAAGGCGAAGACGAAGGGCAAAAGGCGGCAACTTTAGAGAGCGAATTTGAAGCGTCGATGCAGGCAATCATGGCAGCAGCGATCGCGATCGATGCCTTCTATGCAATTGTCAAACCTCACGTCAAGCTACCAGCAGATTTGGTGGATCGCTGGCGAACGGGTCGCACGCCACGCTATGCCCAAATTGGTGAGGTTCTCAAGCGGGCGTTCTCACTGAAGCCAAAAGGCGCGGCAGGGCTGAGGGCGAATCTGAAAGAGATGTTCCGAATTCGGGATCTCGCCGTTCATCCGTCTGGGAAAATCGATGCTCCGCTGTTTCATCCCGAGCTCGACGTTGGCGTCGAGTGGAGATTTGCCTACTTTCGAGCATCCAACGCAGAGCTCATCGTCAATGCTGCAACTCAGATCCTTTGGGAGCTAAGCAATCGCGGCAAGCCGAGCAACAGCGCATTGCAGGAATACTCCAAAGGTCTGGCGCAGAGACTGACGATCCATTTCCCCGACGGCCATCCCCTTTTCCAAGAGACACACAAAGAATGACGCCAACAAATCACTGGAGCGCACGCGTGGAGAATAGAGTGCTACGTCCAGACGGCAGTTCTTGCGGCACTCAGGTCAACGGCTAGAGGTCCATGACTACGCCACCGCAAATCGACTCGGCCATCGCCGCGCAGAAGGAAATTCTCGCATTCTCGTACAACAGCGCTGCCGCATACACGAATGTCATCCTCGGCGCGGGATATGTCGGGTATTTTGCCACTTGGACATTTATTCACGATCGCCTCACCCCTTCGACGGAGTTGTGGACGGCGCTGCTAGTCTTGATTTCGCTTCTCTCATTCATTTGTTTTGAGGTGTACAAATCGTTCTACATCTCGCAGTCGCTGCAATCCCTTCATCGTGTGGTTTCGGATCCAACTCACTTCATCCGGCGCGCTAATGAGTACAACAAGACAATGCAGGCGCTAACTATTCAGATGTTCTCCGTTTGGAGATGGGCGTTTTGGATTACCCTCTCTACGGGAATAGCCGGTGCTGGCGTACTGATTTCCGCAGTTGTTCACGGGCTATTTCTGCATTACGCAGCGTCGTGACCTCTAACATATCGCTAGAAAGGAAGCGTGGGGGCAAAGTGCCAACCCCAATTCGCCGCGGCCGCTGTGCCCAGGTCAACCGCTAGGCAACATGTTCGATCTCGCTGCCATACTTCCGCACATCCTGCCGAGCGCCATCGCATGGGCGGAGGCGCGCTCGAGTGAGATTCGAGCGGCAGGTAGCCCCCTAAACGATTACGGTATTCGCCTCGCCCGAGGAGTCGGGGTTGTTCGGCCCGATCTGATCCGAATCTTGGAGGTTCTGAGCCTTCCGCTGCCGGATGACCCTCAGCTCAAGTTCGCGGCGGAACAAACAGGTCTAATCGGCCCACACATGGCCGGATTGACCCTTGGCTACGGCATTTACGTCGTTGCTGGTCAGGGCTCGAATCGATTGGTCTCACACGAATGCCGCCACGTGCACCAGTACGAAGTAGCGGGCTCAATAGCGAGCTTTCTGCCCGTCTATCTTCAACAAATCGCAACAGTGGGGTACAACGATGCTCCGTTGGAAATTGATGCACGTCTGCACGAGCGAGATGTTGCCTAACAAATTCGCTGGAGTGCACGAGTGGAGAATAAGGCGACAAGACCAAACTTCCGCGTCCGCGGCACACCGCACAGCAGTTAGGCCACAAAATGCAACCAATCGACGCGCTCAAAGAGGACTTCGCTCAGACACTGTCATTCATCGACAAGTGCGATAGCCACATTTTCACGATCAAGAACTGGGCGCTTTTCACCTCATCGGCGGTGATTGCCTTCTCGATATCGCAGCATGAAGATGTCATTGCACTTGCCAATCTGGCCTTGCTCTTTGCATTTATCTATCTTGAGCTGATCTACAAGTCATTTCAGGATACGGCCATCCAGCACAACGCAGACATTTCTGCTCGGATAGACAGATACTTGGCAGAGCCAACGGCGCCGGATCTGCTGATCGGCTACAGCCATAGCTTTGGCCGCAAGCTGCAATACCCTTCTGTATTCCGCGTCTTCTCGCTACTTGGCAATCGCAATCGCTGGCACATCCTCAATTTTTACGGCCTGCTAGCTATCTTCTCAGTCGGGGCGTTTGTGGTTGCACGATTTGTTGCCTAACAATTCGTTCGAGCCGAAACCCGCATTGCAGGTCGGCTGCGCGGCACTGCCAAACATTCGAGCCGTGCTCTACACCTCTCGATAAGGAATCATAGAGAGGGTCACCCGAGGCGGCGCCTCTACTCCGAGGTCGGTGAAGGCCTTGAGAATGGCGGATCGAACGGCTTCCTGTGCCTGTCCTGGCCCAACCATAATTTCCGAGAAGTGCAATGGGCTAGCGTCGTCCGCCAGTTGAAACTCAACATACGGGATGCGCGCGACTTTTCCAGCCCGAAATGCAACTCTTGGGTCGTCGATTCCGATCAACTGCGAAATGAAGCGCTCCTCGTGTTCATCTTCAAATGCTTCATGCTTTATCGTCGCCGCCACCTGCAGCAAGTCGCACAAGCAATCTTGTAGCGCGGTACGGAAGGTCTCCCTCCCATGTTCACCAACGCCGACGTGGTTCGTTGCCGCCTCTCGGCGAACACGCGAGAGAATAGCTTCCGCCCATGTCAGTTGGGAGCTTCGTTTATACCGGCAATTCTGAAAGGTCCATCCCTGAGCCTGCATGCGACTAACGAGTAGCCCCGAGTCGATCGAGAGGCAGACTCCCTGTCCATATCGCGTGTAGCCTCGCCACTGACTCAACTGATTGTGGGCCGTTGAAAGGGAAAGCACATAGACGGAAGCATTTTCAAATCCGCGACTATCCAGCCATTCCGCGAGAAAGCCCAAGATCTCTAAATCGACACCTGACGAATTGCTTTGCGCCTCTTCAACCACCTCCCGCATGAGCGAGAGACCCAACTCACTCTCACTCGAGTCATTCAGATACCGGATATTGGTCGCCCAAAGCGATTGTGTTTGAAGGATTGAGAGCAACGCATCGACAGACGTGTAGTGGTGGAGCGGCCCGCAAAGCGGGCGATATTCAGGATCGTCTACGTACTTGCGCGGAACGCGATTTGCGTATTCGCTCCGAGGTGCGATTTGCCCCGGCGCTAGCGGCCATTGAGATGACCTAATCTTTTCGGAAGGGCAGCGAATCCTCGACTTGCAGGTGCGACAGTTCACCTGCACGCCGTACTGTTTAAATGGGCTACCTAGGTTGCCGTCCGAGAAGTCTTGAAAGATCGGCGAGACAAAATTGCATACCGGGCAGTCGAAGCTGAAATACCACACTCCTCCGATCGGCTCGATTGCCGCCAGGGAATACCACGCGTCCAGAGGCAAGATAGGGCCATCGCCAAGCGCAGCGACCCTTACCACGGCCTCGAATGCCTTGACGTTTTTTGATTCTTGTTCGGCCGAATTCATCTCGATCCACCCTTTCCGTGGTGGCCACCTTCAAAGTCTAGTCGACGTTTGGGTCAACGCGTTCAGATGGCCGTTTGATTCCAGCACGCGACGCAACAGCTTCTAAGTAAGCGCGTTCATGGCGACCGCTCAGCAGAAACGCCAATAGTTGCCGTATCGCGGGACGCAGGTGGCAATAATCGTCGTGCATGTTCGGAGAATATGGGACATCGCCGAGTCGGCTTGCCGGGTGGAGCGTCATCACGCGCTGATTGTAAAACTCCTCGAAGTACTTCTCGGTAACTGCTGGCGTTGGGAGACCGAACGCCTGGTCAAAGGTCCGGTGCACCCATTGCGCAGCGTCGTGCGAGCTGGGGTTGGCATTGCCTTCCGTTCTGAGCTGGCGAAGCACGAGCGAGAAAGATGCATCCAATGCAATAAAGCAAGAGTTCACCGCTTCCTCGCAGAACTCGTAATGGTTCATGAGCATGTCCGCCTTCATAAGGGCGTACATGCCTCGCATCAGCACGTAGTTCGGCGTCTCCAAACTTCTCCAGAACTCCGCCAGGCGCGAAAAATCGAAATTCTCCGCGTCAACAAGATCGTACGGTGCTGCGCAGCACTGCAGACTCGATTGGTAACTGTCCAGGAAGCCGGAAGGAGTCAAGACCTCGCGCAGCAGTCGGTCACGCACGGCTGCAATAAACTCATCACTTTCGATAGGGAACTCTGATTCGAGAAACGGTGCGAAGCGGACGATTGGATACAACGTCATTCGACATTCGTCGAGTTGTTCGCAAAGCATTAACGCGGCGAGCAGACGAAGCTCGTTTGGTGACGCCCAATCGAATTCGGAAAATGGGATGTCCGGGTCGAGCGCATGCCAAGAGTCGCCCCGCACCACGCTGAAGACGATCTTTTCGTCAGCGTGAAACACTGCACCGGGCAGACGCTGAGTGCCGCGCGGATATCTGCCCCGCGATTGAAAGACCATCAGCCGTATCTCCGGCCCAGTTGGTCGACCACGCTTTTCCGCAAAGGGGACAACTTGAACTTCTTCTTTCATCCGTAATCCTCACCGAAGTATTTCGAGAGGTCGGTCATGTGTTGAGGTCGCGTATCTAACCTGCTGGCGTTCACACCCATCCTCGCCCCGCTTTCCACTGTTTCGCAAGCCTCTCGCCGATGGAAAGCGAGCGCAGCGCCGGCATCGCAAAGATCTTGACGTCATCGACGACCCTGCCGAACGCATCGATGAGGTCGCTCTCGCCTATCTTTCTGACGAAGGCGTTCCATTGAACCAGATGCCCTTCAACGAAAGCCGTGGTGAGCGCGTCGACATCGTCGGCCGGAATCGGGGTCTCCCGATTCTTGAACGTCGCGTCAATTGCTTTAAGAAGTGCGTCCGCATTGAAGTCGAGATGTTTCGAGCAAATCCAGACATCGTAAAAGTCCTTCATCCGGCTGTTGGCGTTGCCGAGCGCGACCATGGCCTGGAGTTTCTCCGCGATTGAGGACTCGATTGGATAGGCGAGCAGCGGGATTGAGTCACCGCCCAGAACAACCGGGTACTCGATCATTCGCGGGCCGGGCACCATGACGTCTCCCACGCCGAAGTCGATCTGGATCTTCAGGCGCACGTTGTCCATGCGCGCATGCATCAAGACTCGTGTTCCTTTGTATTCCGAATCCTTTGCGATGTCCTCGGCCACCACGCTGTCGGCGATGAAGGCAAGGCCGTCTGCCTCCACTTCAAGAGCCGCACAGTCTTTGATGAGCGCCACCAGGCTTGCGTGATCGGCCTTGCCCTTGCGAAGCATGTCGATGTCCACGGTGGGACGGGCGCTGGGGATGCCGATCGTCTTGAGCAGCAGCGCGCCTTTCAGAATGACGCTTTGCGCATGCCGTGACTTCGAGATGCGATACAGGAATCGCTCCATGGCGTACAGTTGAAGCACCTGCTGAAACGGCGTGCCGCTCGACTTTGAATTGTTGCGCAGCTTGGCCAGCACCGACGCCGTGACGTTCTTGGTTTCCTTGCCGGTCATTCGATTGCCTGCAGGTACGGTGACATGGGTTTTTCGACACGCAGCAGCCGCGCGTAATGCAGCAGCTCTCGGTTCTGCACACGCTTCCGTTGTCGCGCCATGCGCAGCGCCTCGAGCGCAACGTCCAGCCCAATCTTGTTCCTGAACTTGAAGCAGTCCACCACGGTACGCGCCGCGCTAAAGATCTTCAGAGGCATACCACCGACGCGATGCGTTTCGAGCCCCTTGTTGAAGGTCTTCGGGTCGAAGCGATACACCGTGACGGGAATCGGCAGCCTGATGCCGTGATAGCTGCCCCGCGGCACGGCCAGATGAACGGAGGATGGGATCTGCGTCGTGATGTCGTGATACGAAAGCGCGCTGATCAGGCACACAGCCGCATCCGGCGCCCGCGCCGCGACCAGTGCGAGATCGGGATGCTCGGCCTCGCCGGTTTCGGCCAGTCGGTAGAGACCTCGGCCGAGTTCGACGACGCGACCCGCGTCGCGCAGCATGTAGAGGGCGTCGGTATGCACTCCGAGAGCGATGAGATCGCGGGTGCGCAGCGTGCCGCCCTTGTCATGAAACGCCTTCAGCGCGGTATCGGGATTCCGGGTCTTCATGGCGGGTAATACTAGCACCACTTGTTTTTAAGTGGTATGTTTATTACCCATTTGGGCGGAGGCCCTCGCTCTCACAAAACTTCAATAAACCTTAAGTTTTGTGGCCACAGGTCAGCGGAACCTGAATCCGACTCGATTCAGAATCCGACCCTGGAGGAGACGTAAAGGAGACAAGCCTTCTCCGCCACCGCCAAACTATTGATGCTCAAACCGATTTAGCGATCGTCCGTCCAATCCATCATCGGGGCCACGGAAATCCGGCGATTTAATTCCATGCGCCTTCGGCCTTCTATTTCGCCGTGCGGAGCCTTCATGCCGCCACCCATCCGCGCCCCGCTTTCCACTGCTTCGCAAGCCTCTCGCCGCTGGCAAGCGAATGCAGCGCTGGCATCGCAAAGGTCCTGACATCATCCACGGTCCTGCCGAACGCATCGATGAGTTCGCTCTCACCTATCTTTCGGACGAAGGCGTTCCATTGGACTCGATGCTCTTCAACAAAGGTCGTGGTGAGCGCCTCGACATCGTCGGCCGGAATCGGCGTCTCCCGATTCTTGAACGTCGCGTCGATTGCTTTGAGAAGTGCGTCCGCATTGAAGTCGAGATGCTTTGAGCAGATCCAGACATCGTAAAAGTCCTTCATCCGGCTGTTCGCGTCGCCGAGCGCGACCATCGCCTGCAGTTTCTCAGCGATTGAGGACTCGATTGGATAGGCGAGCAGCTGGATGGTGTCGCCGCCCAGAAAGACCGGATACTCGATCATCCGCGGGCCCGGCACCATGACGTCTCCCAGGCCAAAATCGATCTGGATTTTCAGACGCACGTTGTCCATGCGCGCCTGCATCAGAACTCGTGTTCCTTTGTATTCCGAATCCTTTGCGATGTCCTCGGCCACCACGCTGTCGGCGATGAAGGCGAGGCCGTCTGCCTCCACTTCAAGAGTCGCACAGTCTTTGGTGAGCGCCACCAGGCTTGCGTGATCGGCCTTGCCCTTGCGAAGCATGTCGATGTCCACGGTGGGACGCGCGCTGGGAATGCCAATCGTCTTCAGCAGCAGTGCGCCTTTCAGAATGACGCTTTGCGCATGTCGAGACTTCGAGACGCGATACAGGAATCGCTCCATCGCGTACAGCTGAAGCACCTGCTGAAAGGGTGCGCCGCTCGACTTGGAATTGTTGCGCAGCTTGGCCAGCACGGACGCCGTGACGTTCTTGGTTTCCTTGCCGGTCATTCGATGGCCTGCAGGTACGGTGACATGGGATTTTCGACACGCAGCAGCCGTGCGTAATGCAGCAGCTCCCGGTTCTGCACGCGCTTCCGTTGTCGCGCCATACGCAGCGCCTCGAGTGCTACGTCCAGCCCGATCTTGTTCCTGAACTTGAAGCAATCCACCACGGTACGCGCCGCGCTGTAGATCTTCAGAGGCATACCCCCGACGCGATGCGTCTCGAGCCCCTTGTTGAAGGTCTTCGGATCGAATCGATACACCGTAACGGGAATCGGCAGCCTGATGCCGTGATAGTTGCCCCGCGGCACGGCCAGGTGAACGGAGGATGGAATCTGGGTCGTGATGTCGTGATACGAAAGCGCGCTGATCAGACAGACGGCCGCATCCGGCGCGCGCGCCGCGACCAGGGCGAGATCGGGATGCTCAGCTTCGCCTGTTTCGGCCAGACGGTAGAGACCACGGCCGAGTTCGACGACGCGGCCGCTGTCACGCAGCATGTATAGGGCGTCAGTGTGCACTCCGAGCGCGATTAGATCGCGGGTGCGCAGTGTGCCGCCCTTATCGCGAAAGGCCTTCAGCGCGGTATCGGGATTCCGGGTCTTCATGGCCCGGGTAATATTAGCACCATTTTTTTTCAAGTGGTACGTTTATTACCCACTCGGCGAGGCTAGGCCTTCATGAACGGCTGGCCGTGCGCGCACGGCGGAGGCCCTATGTAACCCCGCGTCATCTAAGTGCCGAGCTGATGTTGTCTTTGATGACTTGCCCCCCTTTCATCACAAACTCAACTCTCAGCAGATTAGTAATGTCTTTGAGCACGTCTCCCCTGACGGCGATGACGTCGGCCATCCGCCCGGATTCGATCGCCCCGACGGATTGCGTCGTATCGATCAGATCGGCCGGGTTGATTGTCGCCGCGCGCAGGACCTCCATCGTCGACATACCGGAGACGACATACGTGTTGTACATCCCCGCCGCTACCTGCCCGCGCGTTTTACCGGGGTACTGGTAATACAAGTCCGAACCGATGGCAATGCGCACGCCCGCCTTGATGGCGCGCTTGATCCGCGCTTGGTACCTCTCCACTCCCGACGCGTCGGTCGGAACGAGAAAGATCTTCTTCTCCGCCATGAGATTGAGCACCTTCTCTGAGATCGTGTAGGCGTGTTCAATCGAGTCCACTCCCGCCTCAGCCGCAATGAGTGCCGCCGCGTCGCCGTCCGTTGCGTGCGCCGCCACCCGGCGATTCGCGCGGTGAGCTTCTTCTACGATGACTTTCATCTCCTCGAGTGACAACACGCGCGAACCAGAGTTGACGATGACCTTGATGCAGTCCGCCCCATCGTAGATGGCTTGACGCACAGCGCGCCGCGCCTCTTCGGCACCACTGACCGGCACATACTCTTGCTCGATGAGCTTTTGCGCCTCGGGCGTCAGGCTCTGAAATTGACCGCCGACCGGCGCCAGCGCGCGCGTGGAGGCGAACACGCGAGGTCCGATCACCCATCCGGCGTTGATTGCATCACGCAATGCCACATCGCCGTTGACACTCGAGTTGCCCAGGTCGCGAACCGTCGTGAAACCGGCTTCTAACATCTCGCGCGCAATCTTGGCCCCGAGCAACGCTCGCTTGGCCGGCCCCATCTGTACCATTTCGAGAATTCTGTTTGCGTTGTCATCGCCGCTTTCACGGTAGTACTGATGAAGCATGTGAGTGTGAGCGTCGATCAAACCGGGCAGCAATGTGACATCGCCGAGATCAATGGTTCGGGCATTGGACGGAACGGTGAGATTCGCCCCGACAGACTTGATCCTGTCACCTTCAAGGAGAACTACCGCGTCATCAACCACTTTGCCGGCGCGCACATCAATGAGCCGGGCAGCGCGGACAGCAATTTGTTGAGGCAACTCACCCTTATCGGTAACTTGTGCTCGTGCTGTCACAGCAAGCGACAGTCCAATCAGCATTGACACGGCCTGCACAAAGCTTGCTTTCATGATTGCCCCTTGAACAAATGAACGGCTAACAGTGATCTG
>DASYKM010000088.1:0-11983 GCA_035995425.1 Steroidobacteraceae bacterium | reverse complement strand
CTCTTCGAGATGGCGCAGCCCGGCGGTCACAACAATGGCGGCCACCTGCTGTTCGGCCCGGATGGCTTTCTCTATCTCGGCACCGGCGACGGCGGCAACGACGACAGCGCCAGCGGCGTCGCCGGCAATGGTCAGCTCACTAACAACCTGCTCGGCAAGATCCTGCGTATCGACGTGAGTGGCACGACCGGGACACGGCGCTACAAAGTTCCGGCGGACAATCCGTTCGCGGCGAATCCGCCCTGCAACGCTGACGGCACCGGTACACAGGACTGCCCGGAGATATTCGCCTGGGGCTTCCGCAATCCCTGGCGCTGGTCATTCGACAGCCAGGGCGGACAGCTGTGGCTCGGCGACGTGGGTTCGCATACCCGCGAGGAAGTGGACAAAGTCGTGAAGGGCGGCAACTACGGCTGGCGCTGCTTCGAAGGCACGCTGCAGACCGCTCTCACTTGCGGCGCTCCGTCCACGCCACTGCTGCCACCCGTCGCCGAATATCCGCATCCGACCGGACAAGCAGTGGTTGGCGGCTTCGTGTACCACGGCACCGCCATCCCCGGCCTCATCGGCCGCTACGTTTTCACCGACTACAATTTCGGGATCATCTGGAATATCGCCACCAATACCGCACCCACGCGCACGATGGTGGCGGGCGATGGCTGGGCATCGGGGCTGAATCCCGCCTCGTTCGCGCAGGACAATGACGGCGAGCTGTACCTCGTCGACGTACGCCTGGGGGCTATCTACAAGCTGGTGCCGGCGCCCTGACTCAGCTGGTAAGAGGCTACTGAAGCGCCGCGACGATCTGCGCGAGCTGCTTGGTGTTGGGCAGCGGTCCCATTCCGGCGGAGAGATTGTCGACCAGGTTCTTGAACTTGCCGGTGGCGGGAATCACGCAGGTCACGGCCGGGTTCGCCAGCACGAACTTGAGGAACACCTGCGCCCAGCTCTTGGCGCCGAATTCCTCGGCCCACGCGGGCAGCGCCTTGCCCTGCACCTTGGTGAACAGGTTGCCGTCCTCGAAGGCGCGATTGATCAACACCGCCACGCCCTTGTCGGCGCACAGTGGCAGCAGCTTCAGTTCGGCTTCGCGAGTCGTCACCGAATAGTTGAACTGCACGAAGTCGATCTTTTCGCGCGCGATGATGGCGATGAGATCCGGATAGGAGCTGGTCGTGTAGTGGGTGACGCCGATGTATTTGATCTTGTCCTCGGCCTTCCAGCGCGTCAGCGTCTTCAGATGCACGTTGAGGTCGACCAGGTTGTGCACCTGCATGAGCTCGATGCGCTTGTGCTTCAGCAGCGCCATGGAGCGCTGCATCTGTTCGATGCCTTTCTGCTCGGCGGCGGCGCCCGAGCCTGGAGTCCACACTTTGGTGGCAATGAACGCCTTGGCCTGTTGCTCAGGTGTCAGCAGATCGCCTAACACGGCTTCCGCGGTGGAATACATGGGCGAGGTGTCGATGAGCGCGGCACCGCCCGCGAAGAACCCGGCCAGAACGTCACGCAACGGCGCGCGCGCCGCATCGTCCGCGCCCACTTCGAACGGACCCGAGGTGCCGAGCCCGATGGCGGGTATGGATTCGCCTGACGATGGAATGCGCCGCATCAACAATTTGCCCGTGGGCACGACGAGCCCGCCCTGGAGGTGCACGTGCTGCGTGCCGTCCTCGTGTGCCGAGGCGGTCCGCGCGCCGGCCACCGCCACCACGCCGCCCATCGCAAGAAAGTTTCGTCTGTCCATGGCGCACTCCACCAGAAACAACTCGAACCACGGGATTCGATCAGATCAGCGCAGCATCGGTTCCCACCACCGCGTCGCTGCCCTGCGAAATGACGTGCTCGAGCGTGAGCACCTGCGGCAACACCTGGGTGGCAAAAAAATGTGCGCTCGCCAGCTTGGCTTCCAGGAATTCCCGGTCACTCCCGTCGCCCGCGAGTTTTCTTGCCGCCACGTCCGCGGCGCGCGCCATGAGCCAGCCACCGATGGCGAGCCCACAGAACTTGAGGAAGGGCACGGACACCGCCATGGCGCGATCGGGCGCACTCGCGAGTGCGGCGAGCAGGGTGTCGGTCGACTTGCGCAACCGCGCGACGGCATCGAGCGCCGCGGCCCGGGACCGCGATGCAGCGACATGATTCGATGTGAGCTCATCCAGCGTACTCTGCATCTCGTCGAGAAATGCTGACAGGGCGGCGCCACGATCGCGCCCCACCTTGCGACCTATTAGGTCATTGGATTGGATTCCGGTCGTGCCTTCGTAGATCGAGGTGATGCGCGCGTCGCGAAACGTCTGCGCGGCCCCGGTTTCCTCGATGTAGCCCATGCCGCCGTGCACCTGGATGCCGAGCGATGCGATCTCGATGCCGCTCTCGGTGCAGAAACCCTTGACGACCGGGATCAGCAGATCGCCGCGCGCCTGCGCTGCCGCGCGCACCGATTCATCCGGATGCGCGGCACCCAGGTCCAGTTGATACGCTGCATACAGGGCCAGCGCGCGGCAGGCCTCCGTCGTGGACTTCATGCCTAACAACATGCGCTTGACGTCGGGATGGCCGATGATCGGTGCCGGCGATGAGCTGGTGCCCATCGAGGCCGAGCCGGCGATCTTCGCCAGCGGTACCGGCGGCTTGCCTTGCACGCGTGCGCGCGCCCAGGCGACCGCCTGCTGGAATGCGCGCTCACCCTGGGCGTAGCCTTCGAGGCCGACCGAGAGCCGCGCGGCGTTCATCATCACGAACATGTATTCCAGGCCGCGATTGGGCTCACCCACCAGCAGGCCGAGCGCGCCTTCGTTCTCCCCATACATCATCACGCAGGTCGGGCTGGCGTGGATGCCCAGCTTGTGCTCGATGGAGGCGCAATTGACGTCATTGCGCGCGCCCGGCGTGCCGTCCGCATTCACCCAGAATTTCGGCACGATGAACAGCGAGATGCCGCGCACGCCCGGCGGCGCGCCGTCGATGCGCGCCAGCACCATGTGCACGATGTTCTCGGTCAGATCGTGCTCGCCATAGGTGATGAAGATCTTCTGGCCGTAGATCCGGTAGTTAGACCCGGTGGGCGTGGCGCGGGTGCGCACTTGCGCTAGGTCGCTGCCGGCTTGTGGCTCGGTCAGGTTCATGGTGCCGGTCCATTCGCCGCGCACCATCTTTGGCAGGTACAGCTGCTTCTGCTGCGGCGTGCCGAAATGCTGGATGGCCTCGATGGCGCCCTGCGTGAGCATGGGGCAGAGCTTGAAGGCGAGATTTGCCGACGCCCACAGCTCTTCGACGGCCGTGCCGAGCACCGCCGGAACGTTCTGCCCGCCGAATTCAGCCTTGGAACGCAGGCTGCCCCAGCCGTTGTCGCAGAATTGCTGGTACGCATCCTTGTAGCCCGCAGGCATGGTCACGCCGTCGGCCGACCATTGCGCGCCTTCGTTATCGCCACTCTTGCAGAGGGGCTCGAGCACCATCTCGGCGAATCTCGCGGCCTCATCGAGCACCGCTTCGCTGGTCTCGCTGCTGTACTCGGCGAACTCCGGGCAGGCACGCAGTTGCTCCGTGCCGATGAGCTCATCCAACACAAACCGGATGTCCTTGACCGGTGCGCGATACATCAAGACTTCCTCCGCGGGATTAGTGGGCCAGCGCCGGAACGATGTTGGCGGCGGCAAATTCCACGAAGCTGCGCACGCGATGATCGTTTTCCAGGCCGGCGGGAAACACGGCATACAGTGGCGCAGCCGACGGCGCCTGCCAATCGGCAAGTACCTTACGCAACTTGGCGGTGGCGACTCCCTGACGACAGAGAAATTCCGGCAGCAAGCCGATGCCGAGCCCGGCCACCGTCGCGCTGTGCAAGACCGCCGGATCGTCGACGGCGAGCTTGGGGCGAACGCGCACTTCGGCGCGTGCCGATGCCTTGGTCATCTGGAAGCGATACTCGGCGCCTTCACCCGCGGGCGTGAGCAGCGCGTGATCGCGCAGGTCTTCGGGACGATTCGGCGCCGGGTGTTTCGCAAGGTATGCCGGGGTCGCGCACAGCACGGCCGGCGGTGCTCCCAACAACCGCGCCCCGAGCTTCGGGTCTTCATTCACGCCGGCTCGAATGGCCACGTCCCATTCCGCACCCTCGCCTGCATCGAGCAGTACATCGAGCGCGATGTCCGGGAAACTGTCGAGAAAGCGCGGCACGAGGGGCGCGAGCAGGACGCGCCCATAGGTCGGATCGGCAATCACGCGCAGCGGTCCCTCGCGAGAGGTAGAGAAGGTTTGCGCGAGCTGGCGTACCTTCTCGACCTCGATGCCGATGACGCGCGCGTGCGGCAGCACGGCTTCACCGGCCGCGGTGAGAAAAATCCTCCGGGTCGTACGCTTCATGAGCTGGATGCCCATGGACTTTTCGAGGTCGGCGATGGCGCGGCTGATGGCGACCTTCGGCACGCGGTAGGCGCGCGCGGCGGCGGAAAAGCCGTTGAGCTCCACCACGCGCGCGAACACGGCGAGCTGGGCGGCGGACCATAATTCACTCATAGGCGCACCAAAGAGAGCGATGGTGCGCGCATTGTTTCACTAAAGGAATTAAAAAGGGAAGTCCTATGAATATTTCGATGTACTCGATGAGCCACGGCGTGTTCAAGAAAGCTCTCACGCAGCTGCTGTACGTGATGGAGAAAGGGGTCGCGAGCGCCAAGGCGCGCAGCTTCGATACCAACGTGCTGGTCGGCGCGCGGCTTGCGCCCGACATGCTGCCATTCTCCAAACAGATTCAGCTCACCAGCGATTTCGCGAAGAACTCCATGGCGCGACTCGCGGGCATCGACCCGCCGAAATTCGAGGACAACGAAACCACGATGGACGAATTGGTCGCACGCGTGAAGAAGACGCTCGAATACATCGACACGGTGCCGGCCACCGCGCTCGAAGGCAGCGAGACACGCAACATCAAGATTCCGTTGCGCGATCGCACGGTGGAGTTCAACGGCCTCGCGTTCCTGCAGAACTGGGCGATCCCGAACTTCTTCTTCCACCACGTCACCGCCTACAACCTGCTGCGCCACAACGGCGTCGACATCGGCAAGCGCGATTTCCTGGGGGGATGAGGCTCGGCCGGTCGGTCAAAAAAAGAGGGCCGGCTTTCGCCGGCCCTCCTCGTTTCTCAGCTTGCGAGACGGTAGCCGATCAAAGTGCCCGGCGGCAGTCGCCGAGCTCACCACCCAGCAGGACCGCCAGCGGAGCCGTCGCCTTCGGCACTTCGACACGGATGAAGTTCACCAGGCAGAAATTCACCCGCTTCGGAATGTTCACGGTGACGCCTTGCACGGCGCTCGTATTCGTTCCGTCGCTCACCTTTGCCGTGAGCAGGTATGAAGTCTTGCGCCAGTCGACGAACAGCGGACGCGCCACCTCGAGCACACCCGAATTCGCGCGCAGCCGGAACACCGAATTGGTGTTGCCGCTGACCAGCGCGAAGTTCGAGAACGTGGTGAAGCCAAGCTGATTGATGTCGTCGGCATCGGAGACTTCGAGTGCGTCGATGACGTTATGCGCGCCACCATCGATGTCGAAGACCTGCGCCCCGGTGATCGCCGGCGCGTTGTCGTTGAGGTTCGTGACGTTGATCGCAACGTTGGCAGCGGCGCTGCGCACATAGCCATCCCATACCGAGACCGACACCGAATACGCCGTTTTCGACTCGAAATCGAGCGTAGCGCCCGGCGCGAGGCTCAGCGTTCCGGTCGTGGCATCGATCACGAACTTTCCGCTCGCATCGGTGAGCTGCCATTGCGAGAGCACCGTTGCCGCATCCGGGTCGGTGGCGAGCACCGTGCCCACGGCGGTGCCGGCCGCGGCGGATTCGCTGACATTGAAGCTCTGGCCCGCCGACACTGTCGGCGCAGTGTTGGCCACGTACTTGATGAGCCACTGCAGCGCCGGGCGTTCTGCGCCATTCTGGTAGAGGAGCCAGTCGCCCTGCGCATTGCGCCAATGCGAGCCGCGAACATAGCCCCACAGGGTGACTCCCTTGACGGCGGGATGCTCCCAGAACGTCGGGAAGATGCGCTGGTAGTTAGCGAGCTGCACTTCGTCCTGGTTGCCGTCGACATCGAACTCGGTGATGTAGATCGGCAAGCCGGTGGCCGCGAGACGGTCGAGGTTCGCCTTGTGGCGGGTCATCGGCGCTGCTTCCGTGGTGGAAAACGCATGCGCCTGATCACCTATGGCGTCGATGAGACCACGGGCCTTCAATAGATTGATGATCTCGAGATAACGCGTCGTCGCGTTGTCGTCGTTGGTGATGCTGTAGTCATTGATGAGCAATTGCGCGTGCGGGAAGTACTGGCGCGCGAGCTCGAAGGACTTGATGACCCAGTCCCAGCCGGTGACGCCCGCGCCACCCAGTGCTTCGCAGTAGAAGCCGCCGCCGTTGTCGTCCGTGCACGGCGGATCGTGCAGCGGCTCGTTGACCACGTCGATCTGTTCGAGGTCAGGGAACTCCGTGGCGATAGCCGCAAACCATTGCTCGATCTCGGCGAGCTGCGCGGCGCGGCCGGCCACCGGATCGTTTGGCGGCTTGACCAGTCCATTGAGCCAGGCAGGCTGCTGATTTCCCCAGACGAGCGCGTGCCATTTGAACTTGAAGCCGTTGGCGCGCGCGAGGTCGTAGGCCTGATGCGCCCCGACGAAATTCATGACGTTTTGCGTGCCTTCGACGCTACCCCACTTGCCGCCGTTCTCCGGCGTCACCTGGTTCCAATAGGCGGTGAAGTTGGTCGAAGCCGCGCCCGGGCTGAACGCGCTGCCCAGGAATTTCGGCTTCCCGGTGGCGAGCGGCGGGTCGGTACGCGTGTACGCCGGCGGATCCGGCGGCGGCGGCGTGCCATGCGCAGCGGTACCGTTGTCGAGGTCGCTCACGAGGTAGTAGGAGCCCTGTACGCCGAAGGCGATCTTGTCCATGAACAGGCCGTCTTCGCGGCCGCCGAACGACAGCGTCTGCGTGAGCGCGCCGTCCGGTACTACCCAGACCGCGGGGTTGCCGTTGCCGGAGCCCGTGAGCTTGAACCACTTGAATACGTTGGTCGTGGCCGTACCGCCCACCACCACCGTGGTGTCCGCCACCGTGAAGCCGCCATTGTTGACGTTGTTGTTGTTAGTCCATTGCGCGTCGACGGCCGGCGACTTCGCGCCGAACCCGTTGCCAATGAAAAAGCTGTCGTCGTCAGCGCCACCGTTGGTCGGGCCGACGCGAAAACGCGCGTACAGCTCGTAGTTCCCCGCATGCGGGAAGGTCACGGTGTACGTCGCCGTGCGATCGGCGGTCGGCGGGCTGCCACCACCGATGGTCGACGCGATAGTGATGTACGTGTCACCATTCAGCGTACCGGTAGATAGTTGCGACGGGGTGGTGAAGGTCCCGCTCTCCGCCTGGATGATTACCGGTTCGGTCTGCGCGAAGGCATTGACCGAAACGGACGCCAAAAGACACGCGCGCACGAGCGCGCCGGTTGAAATTCTCATTCCTGTTCCCCCTCATTCCATTGATTGACGCAGTGTGATCACTGTCTGGCGGCCGGAATCTAGCCCAACAAATGCAAAAACGGTAGCGGTACCAAAGTCGAGCTTTTTTCCCCGGAAAATTCAGTGGGTCCCGCGATGTGAACCACTGCGCGAAGCACGGGGCAATTGAACATAACGACGTCAATTCTCCACGACACCTCGTCGGGGAACGGGAGCTAAGTCACGGCGGGACAGGCGTTGATTTGCGAGTCTGCATGCTCAGTCCGGGGAAATTTCACGAATGCAGGCGAGCGCAAGTGTCACAGCTAGCGGCGATTCAAAAGCCGCAATCGGCGAGGCGTTGAAGCAGGCGCTATCCGGAAACCGTCTGCAATCCATTTCGCTGCACGATGAACGCGGCGATGTGTTGTGGCTCGATGAAGGCGCGCTCGGTCCCGACGAACACAACCTCGTGGTCGAAGCCGCCGCCGCTCTTTCGGCCGGCACCGACCGCACCTACGTTTTCCAGAGCATCGGCGACGGCCGCGCCGCCGCCTTCCTGCCGGCACGTTCGCCGCTCAACGATCTGCTCGGCCTCGCGATGATCATCGCCGACGCGAAATTCCTCGACAGCAAGGGCGCGGCGAAGTTCGTCACGCCGACCACCACCAATCTCATGCGCCGGCTCGCGTTCCTGCGCAAGCCGTCGGCGCCCGCCGCGCCGCTGACGCCGCCGCCGCCCTCGGCGCCGGCCGCCAACAGAGTAGTTAGCCCGCAGCCCGCCAAGGCGCCGGTGCCGCCGCCGCCGCGGCCTGGCATGCAGCCGCCACCGGCAGCCCGCCCCGCAGCGCCGGCCGCCGCTCGCCCGGGAACACCGGTTCAGCAACCCGCCGCACCGCAGGCCCGCGCTCCCGCACCGCCCGCGCCGCGCCCGGGCGTTCCCGCCAGACCTCCGATGGCACCGCCCAAGGCCGCGCAGCCCGTGGCGAAACCGGCCGCACCTGCGGCGCGATCCGCACCGCCGGCGAAGCCGGCCTCTCAGCAACGCCCGAGTGGCAATGCGAGCTCAGACTCGATCGCTTTCGAGATCTCCGACATCGATCCGAAGTCGCTCCTCAAGGGCGCTGCGCGCCAGGCGCAGCCCGAACCGAAGCGCCCCGACCTGCGCGTGGTGCAGACCGATCGCCTGCCGAAGCTCGAGTTGAAGCTCGAGGGCGACCCGATCCCGGAGCTGATCCAGGACGAGCCACCGGCCGCCGAAGTCGAGCTCGCGCCCATGTACGCCGAGCCAGTCGACGGCGAGGAAGAGACCACCGAGGTCGAGGCCCTGGAACCCGACGCCGACATGAACGTCGAGCCGGAATTCGTCGACGAAGTGCCGCAGCTCGAGGTCGGCGCGGGCCAGTTCGAATTCTATGGGCAGATTTTCGAGCTCCATGTTCAGCAGCTGGTGAAGCTCAAGGGCACCGGCGGCACCCGCCGCTTCGAAGTGCTGGTGCGCGATGCCCACGCGGACAATGAGTTCGGCGTGGCTCCCGACCGCGTCATGCAGGACGTGCACGACCCGAGCGCCAATTCGGATCTCGATCGCATCGTGGTCGAACAGCTGGTCATCTGGATGAGCGAGAACCGCGGCGCCTGGGAAACCGAGCCGTCCAGTTTCTCCATCAACGTCGGCATGGGAACGATCGCCGACCCGAAATTCGCGAGTTTCGTCGCCACCACACTCAAGACTCACAAGGTGCCCCCCAAGGCCATCGGCTTCGAGATCACCGAGAAATCCTGCGTCGAGCAGGTCCGCGACGTGGACATGTTCGTCCAGTCTTGCGAGAAGATCGGCTGCCACCTGGTGCTGGATGACTTCACGCTGCATCACAACTCGCTGCGGTGGTTAGGCTCGTCGGCGCTCAAGTTCCTCAAGCTCGAACCGAAGCTCACGGCGGTCGCGATGAAAGACCGCGTACCCCAGGCGCTGGTCGTGGCGATCGCGCAGGCGTGCAAGGTGCTCGGGCTTTCCTGTGTCGCCAAACGCGTGGACACGCCCGCCGTACGTGACTGGCTCTCGGCCGTGGGCCTCGACTACGCGCAGGGATTCCTGCTCGATCAGCCGCGCGCGCTCACCAAGCTCGCCGCCGAAAAGACCAAGTAACTTAGCTTCCCGCCGATCAGACGAGGCGAGCGCGCCCCGCGCCAGGACGTTTGTTCGCCGCGGCTGGCTCCCGTACCTTTGTCCGATGGTCGGCCTGGATCCACTGCTGAAAAACCGCGTCGCGTTGTTCTGGACGCTGCACATCAGCGGCTGGCTGGCATACGCGGTGTCGCAGTATCTCGGCACGCTGCTGTACGACACCAAGTACGAGCACATGAGAGGCTACCTGACGGTCATCCTGATCGCCGCCGTCAGCGGTTTTCTCCTGAGCCTCGAGCTGCGCTACATCTACCGCAGGCTGTGGACGCGCTCGCCGCGCGTCACCATCTTCGTGGCGCTGCTCGGTTGTTACCTGTTCGCGCTCGTGTGGCGCGTGATCATCAACTCGGCCTACCTGCAATTCACCAGCGACACCATGGAATGGGAGATGCAGTCGCCGCTCGAGTTCTTCGCGCAGGCGATGTCCTCGACCTACCTGCTGCTCTGCTGGACGGGCATCTACTTCGGCATCAAGTACTACGAGTCACTGCAGCAGCAGCGTGAGGCGACATTGCGCGCGGCAACGCTCGCGCAGGAAGCGCAACTCAAGATGCTGCGTTACCAGCTCAACCCGCACTTCCTGTTCAACACGCTGAACGCGATCTCGACCTTGATCCTCGATAACGAGAATCGCACCGCGAACCAGACGGTCATGCGCCTGTCAGAGTTCCTGCGATACACGCTCGATCAGGACCCCATGAAGAAGGTCACTCTGCGGCAGGAAGTCGAGGCCATGAACCTGTACCTCACCACCGAGCGGCTCAGGTTCGGCGATCGCTTGCGGCTCGAGTTCGCGGTCGAAGAGCGCGCGCTCGAGGCGCTGGTGCCGAGCCTGCTGCTGCAGCCGCTGATCGAAAACTCCATCAAGTACGCGGTCTCGCCGTCCGAGCAGGGCGGCACCATTCGCGTCGAGGGACGCGCGCGCGGTGTCATGCTCGAGCTCGCGGTGGCGGATGACGGCCCCGGCCTGCCTGCCAACATTCCCGGGGGCACGGCCCCCGGCGCCGGCCGCGGCGTCGGCCTGCGCAATATCCGCGAGCGCCTGGCAGTGCTGTACGAGGATCGCCATCGGTTCGCGACGCTCGACAACAAACCTGGCTTGCGCGTCGAGCTCGGTCTGCCACTGGAAATGGGGTCGACCTGAGCCATGACCACCGCACGCAAGCTGCGAACCTTGTTGGTCGATGATGAGGCGCTGTCGCGGCGCGGGCTCGAGTTGCGCCTGCGCGTTGCCAGCGACATCGACATCGTCGGCCAGTGCAGCAACGGCCGTGAGGCACTGCATGCCATTCGCGACCAGCGTCCCGACCTGGTGTTCCTCGATATCCAGATGCCCGGGCTCTCCGGCTTCGACGTGCTCGCCCAGCTTCAACCGCACGAATTGCCGATGATAGTTTTCGTCACCGCGTATGACCGGTTTGCGGTGCAGGCCTTCGAGGCGCGTGCCATCGACTACGTGCTCAAGCCGGTCGACGACGCGCGGCTCGCGGCCACGCTGCTTCATGTGCGCGAACTGATGGAGCAACGTACCGCCGTCGCCGAACGCGACCAGCTGGTAAACCTGCTCGCCGACCTGCGTGGCAGCGGCGAAATCGAACCGGGCCAGTCGGCCACGCCCGAGCGTGCCCCGAACTGGCTGCCGATCCGCAATGGACGCGAGACCGTGCGCGTGCCGGTGCAGGCCATCGAGTGGGTGGACGCCGCGGGCGACTATCTATGTATTCATGCCAGTGGCCACACTCACATCCTGCGCGCCACCATGCGGGAGATGGAAAATCTGCTCGACCCGCGGCTCTTCCAGCGCGTGCATCGCTCGACCATCGTGAATCTGACGCGGGTGAAAAGCCTGCGCGCTCATATGAACGGCGAATATTTCCTGCGGCTTGAGGGCGGGCAGGAGCTCAAGCTGTCGCGCACCTACCGCGACAAGGTCGAATACTTCCTCAAGCGCCCGCGCCCGCACTGATGTCTACCAGGTGTAGCGAACGCGATATCTGACGACCGTCTCGCCATCCTTCGGCACCTTCACCGGGAAACTGATGGTGCGCGCGTCTTGCTTCACGAATGGGTGCGTCTTGGTGAGGATCGTCCAGTTGCTCCAGCGGTAGAGGTTTTCCTTCACCACCACGTCGACCGGCAGCGTCTTGTGGTTGCGCAGCTTCACTTCGATTTCCTCTTCCATCGTTTTCGCGGCCGTGTCGACGCTGAAGCTCACCTGGCGGCGCTCGCCCACCACGTCGAACGCCGAGCCCAGCTTGACGCGCACCTGCTCGTCTTTGGGCGTGTGATCGATCTTGTCCTCGCCGATGAACT
>DASYKM010000087.1:0-1534 GCA_035995425.1 Steroidobacteraceae bacterium | reverse complement strand
CAACAACCTGTTCTTCAATCCGGAACGGTACGACCTCTCGGCCGTGGGCCGCATGAAGTTCAACCGCCGCGTGAAGCGTACGGATGGCAGTGGCGGCGGCGTCCTGCTGCGCGAAGATATCCTCGACGTTCTGAAGGTGCTGGTCGCCATTCGTAACGGCGACGGTCAGGTGGACGACATCGATCACCTGGGCAACCGCCGTGTTCGCAGCGTCGGTGAAATGGCGGAAAACGCGTTCCGCGTCGGTCTCGTCCGCGTCGAGCGTGCCGTGAAGGAGCGCCTGACCATTGCGGAGACCGAGCCGCTCATGCCGCAGGAGATGATCAACGCCAAGCCGGTGGCGGCCGCGGTGAAGGAATTCTTCGGCTCCTCGCAGCTGTCGCAGTTCATGGACCAGAACAACCCGCTGTCGGAAGTCACGCACAAGCGCCGCGTTTCCGCACTGGGGCCAGGCGGCCTCACGCGCGAACGCGCGGGCTTCGAAGTACGCGACGTGCATCCCACGCACTACGGCCGCGTGTGTCCGATCGAAACGCCTGAAGGTCCGAACATCGGGCTCATCAACTCGTTGTCGGTCTACGCTCGCACCAACCAGTACGGCTTCCTCGAGACGCCGTACCGGCGCGTGGAAGCTGGCCGCGTCACAGACAAGATCGACTTCCTCTCGGCCATCGAAGAAGGCGAGTTCGCCATCGCACAGGCGAATGCGCGGCTGGGCCCCAATGGCGAGCTGGCGGACGAGCTGGTGTCCTGTCGCCTCGCGAACGAGTTCACGCTCGTTCCGAGCGCTCGCATCAACTACATGGACGTGAGCCCGAAGCAGATCGTGTCGGTCGCGGCCTCGCTCATCCCGTTCCTCGAGCATGACGACGCGAACCGCGCCCTCATGGGCTCGAACATGCAGCGCCAGGCGGTGCCGACGCTGCGTTCGGAAACCCCGCTGGTGGGCACGGGCATGGAGCGTCCGGTCGCCATCGACTCGGGTGTCACGGTCGTTGCCAAGCGCGGCGGTCTGGTGGATTCCGTGGATGCCTCGCGCATCGTCGTGCGCGTGCACGATGCGGAAACCACTGCCGGCGAGCCTGGCGTGGACATCTACAACCTCACGAAGTACACGCGTTCCAACCAGAACACTTGTATCAACCAGCGTCCGCTGGTGAACGCAGGCGACACCATCGCCCGCGGCGACGTGCTGGCGGATGGTCCGTCCACTCACCTCGGCGAGCTCGCGCTCGGGCAGAACCTGCTCGTCGCGTTCATGCCGTGGAACGGCTACAACTTCGAGGATTCCATCCTCATCTCCGAGCGCGTGGTGGAAGAAGACCGCTTCACCACCATCCACATCGAAGAGCTCACGTGCGTGGCGCGTGACACGAAGCTCGGGCCGGAAGAGATCACGGCGGACATCCCGAACGTCGGCGACGCGGCTCTCGCGAAGCTGGACGAGGCGGGCATCGCCTTCATCGGCGCTGAAGTGAAAGCGGGCGACATTCTGGTGGGCAAGGTCACGCCGAAGGGCGAAACCCAGCTCACG
>DASYKM010000086.1:0-6919 GCA_035995425.1 Steroidobacteraceae bacterium | reverse complement strand
AAGCCTACGTTTTCGTCGCACCGAAACGACAGGAACTGATTCACGCGGTCGCAACTGCTTGCGGGCGATGCGCGCTGGGTCGCAGAGATTTTTTCGTTATGTATCGCCGACGCGCGAAACGCGCGCGGCGATTTAACTGTGTAGTCGCTTATTGTGCAGTTCGCGTCAGGCGACGAGCCGATAGCAAGGTCGGTACGCGCTGCCGGGAAGCTTCATTCGTTTCTGCGCAACGAACGCGGTGAGCAGTTCGTCGAGCAGTTTCATCACCGAAGCATCGCCGGTGAGCTCGTAGGGGCCTAGCTTCTCGATGGCGCGCACGCCGTTTTCCTTGACGTTGCCGGTGACGATTCCGGAGAACGCCCGGCGCAGGTCCGCCGCCAGCTCATGCGCCGGCTGGTCGCGGTACAGGCGCAGCGCGCGCATGGATTCGTGCGACACCTCGAAGGGGTGCTGGAACGGGCCCGGGATCTTGAGCAGCCAGTTGAAGTTGTAGGAATCGCTGTTCTGCCGGCGGAAATCGCGCGCTTCTTCCATCGTCGACACCATGAAGCGCGCCACCTCGGCCGGATCGTCGACGATCACGTGCAACAGGTCGGCGGCCTTTTTCCCGAGGGTTCCCTCGATGAAACGCCGGATGTGTATGAAATAGTCGGCCGTGGACTTCGGGCCCGTGAGCACCACTTTGAGCGGTTGTCCGGCGTTGGCGGGTTCGAGCAGGATGCCGAGCAGGTAGAGAATTTCCTCGGCGGTCCCCACGCCGCCCGGGAACACCACCACGCCGTGCGCGAGGCGCACGAACGCTTCGAGGCGTTTTTCGATGTCCGGCATGATCACCAGCTGGTTCACGATCGGATTCGGCGGCTCGGCGGCAATGATGCCGGGCTCGGTAAGACCGATGTACCGGCCTCCGACGATGCGCTGCTTGGCGTGACCGATGGTGGCGCCCTTCATCGGGCCCTTCATGGCGCCGGGACCACAGCCGGTGCACACGTCCATGCCGCGAAGCCCCAGCTCGTAGCCGACCTTCTTCGTGTACTGGTATTCCTCGGTGCCAATCGAATGGCCGCCCCAGCACACCACGAGATTGGGCTTGGATTTGAAGTCGAGAATCCGCGCGTTGCGCAGGATGTGAAACACCGCGTTGGTGATCGCCGCGGGTTTCTCCAGATCGAAGCGACCGCTTTCGAGGATCTCGTTGCTGATGAAGATCACGTCGCGCAGTACCGCGAATACGTGTTCCTTCATGCCGCGAATCATTTCGCCGTCGACGAACGCCTGCCCCGGAGCATTCTTGATCTCGAGCTTGATGCCCCAGGCCTGGCGCACCAGCTCCACTTCGAAGTCTTTGTAACGATCGAAGATTTCCTTGGCGTTGTCGGTTTCGCTGCCGGAATTGAGCACGGCCAGTGCGCACTTGCGGAACAGCGGATACAGGCCGCCGGCGCGCGAGTCGAGGAGTTTCTCGATCTCGGCCTGCGACAGGTTTTCGAGGCTGCCGCGCGGTCCGATGCGCGCATCCACGAAATCGGGAATGACGATGCTGGTTTCCATCGCGGTGAGTGTACCCGACCGAGAAACCGCATCCTGGAGACTAGGGCTGGATGTCGATCCGCACGTTGTCCGCCGTCATCATCCAGATCTCCACCATGTCGGCATTGGTGACCGCAATGCAACCATCGGTCCAATCCTGAGAAGCGTAGTAATCCGGCGTGTGACGGGGGTCATTTGGCAGGCCGTGGATCATGATGGATCCGCCGGGCTGCCAGCCATTGCGACGTGCGCGCAGCATGTCCTGATCGTTGGGATAGGAAACCTGGATCGACAGGAAAAAATCGCTGCGGGTGTTTCGCCGGGTGAGCCGGTAGCTGCCCTCGGGAGTGCGGAAATCGCCGGCGCGTTCCTTGGCGCCGCCAGGATTCAGGCCGAGCGCCACCCGATAGGCACGCAACACATCGTCGCCGCGCATGAGATAGAGACGGCGCTCGGATTTGCGCACCAGAACCCGATCGGCCACCGGCAATTCGACGCCCACCGACGCCATCGCGCGGGCATGATAGGGAAGCGCGTCGCCGACGGCCGTTCCAGCGAACAGGCCCGCGAGCAAAGGCGCAGCTAGTGCGAGAAATTTTGTAGCACGCGACATTTGATTACAAAACAAGCACTTATGATGAATTTGATTATAGTGGCTGGTGGCGAGGGGGATAACAGATCGCGTCACAGCTTGGGGTGTTCAATGCAGCAAGAATGTCCATCGGAATCAATTATGACAAGGCGTCGCCGAACTCAGACCCGGAAACATCTGACGCAGTTC
Organism: Steroidobacteraceae bacterium; assembly: GCA_035995425.1. Taxonomy (GTDB): domain Bacteria; phylum Pseudomonadota; class Gammaproteobacteria; order Steroidobacterales; family Steroidobacteraceae; genus CADEED01. Next base: position 4,608 of record DASYKM010000086.1, on the reverse strand, counting down.
GTACGCTGCGCGATGGCCTCGCTGCTGTTGAGCTCATGTGCCGCCCTGCCCGATGACGCCGCGGTGGTCGAACAACTCGACACGGAAACCGGCGTCACCGTAACGCGCCTCGGACGGCCCATCGAGCTTTACCGCGAAACTTTTTTGCAGGAGGCCGCCGGCAAGTTCGCATTCCTCGGTCCCTTCGAAACCAACCTGATGGGACAACGCGAATTGTTTCTGTGGCTCGCGCTCCCCGTCGAGCCACTTACGGACTCCGTGCCAGCCGTCGAGGTGAATGGCGCGTCGCTGGCACTCGGCACTCCGGGCCGGGCCGCGGACTTCGCCGGCGTGCACCAGCAGCCATACAAGATTCCGACGCCGTGGAGCGCGATGTACTACTTCAAGATCGACGCCGCCATCGTCGCCCAGCTCGGCGAAGCGACCGACATCAACATTCACGTCGCGGAGAACGCCAAGAACGGCACCGTCAAGACGTTGTTCGCGGCCAGGCTGGCTGCGGACACGCGCCTCAAGGACTTCGCCGCCCGCTGAGAAAGAAAAAGGGGACATTCCTATTTTCGCCCGGTGCGAAAACGGGAATGTCCCCTTTTTCCTTCCATCCCTAACTACCGGCGAGGATCTCGACGCGCGGCATCACCACCTGCGTTCCCGGGCGCAGATCCGACAGGTCCGTATCCGGGTTGTACTGGCGCAGCAGCCAGATCGGCAGATTGCTGAACTTCTGCGTCATGGTCCACAGCGAATCGCCGCGCCGCACGATGTATACCTCCGTGCCGGAGATGCGATGCTGTACGAAGAATTCACCCTGCAGCTTGGCGTGATAGTCGCGCCGCAACTGTTCGAATGCCTCGCGCGAGACGCGGGAATAATCGAGATTGAGTTTCTGGCCGAGCAGCACCGGCTGGCGGGCCTTGAGCTTGTTCAAGTTGCGCAACTTCTGCGTCGCGATCTGCAGCCAGTCGGCGTATTGACCCAGCGTCTCGGTGGCTTCGACGCGAATCGAACCGTCATCGCGCACCTGGTAGTCGATCGAGTCGGCCAGTCCCTGCGAGACGGACACCGGTCCCAGCGCCGGGCTCAGCGCTTCCGCCTGGCTCGCCGACACCGGCTCGCGTGCGCCCTCGGCGGCCTGCACCACCGCCGTCGCCACTTCATGCGTGGTCGCCGCTTCCATGGCAACCGTGGCCGCGGAGCGCGGCCGTCCGCGTGTGGGCTCGCCGCTGCCGATGGGGCGGGTGGTCTCTTCGCGCACGACTTCCACGGCGGCGCCTTCGCGCTGCGCTTCACCGCGCGCCGCGTCGATGGCGGCGACCTTCACGTCCGCCTCGGCCTGGGTCACGGCTACGGCTTCACCCGCGATGCGCAGCCGCTGGCCTTCATAGAGGAAGTCCGGGTTGCGCAGTGAATTCATCTTCAGGAGCTGGGCTTGCGGCACGCTGACGCGCGCGGAGATGGCCTCCAGCGAATCGCCACGACGCACGACGTAGAACTCGCCGACCGGCGCGCTCGCCGCCGTCGCGTTCGCGGGCGAAGGCGCGGCTTCTTCAGCCGACGCCACCGTCGCGGGCGCACTCGGAGCTTCCGCGGAAGCCGTGAGCGCGCGCGGCAATTGTTCCGGCAATTGCAGGTGGCGACCCGCGCGCAGGCTGGCCGTGGCGGATAGCCCGTTCATCTCCGCGAGCCGCGCGGCAGTCATGCCGTAACGCTGCGCGATGGCCGCCATGGTTTCGCCCTTGCGCACGCGGTGTGTGCGCGGGGTGACCTGACCTGCATACAACTCGTTGGCCGGAAGTTTCGCGGCCAGCAATTCCGCGGTCCATTTCTGCGCGGTATCGGCCGGCAGGCGCAAGCGATATCCGCGCGGAATCAGGCGCGTGCCGTTATAGATCGTCGGCCGCCAGGCAGGATTGAGCAGGCGCAGTTGTTCGCGATCCACGGCCAACGCCCGTTCCAGCGTCGCCAGGCGCACGTAGGCGGGCATGGTCACTTCGCGGAATTTCTGTTCGGGCCGGCGATCGAGCGGGCCGAAGTATTTCTCGGGATTCTCGTCGATGGTGAGCGCGGCCAGGAATGACGGAAAGAAATTGCGCGACGCGAAGCCGAAAGTCCGGCTGGTGTAGGTGCGATTGATCTTCACGAAATCGTCGCTGCCCACGGTCTCGCGGGCGCGGCGCATGCCGGCGGCGCCGTGGTTGTACGCCGTCAGCGCCAGCGGCCAGCTGCCGAGCACACGGTAGTTGTAGGCCAGCAGCTGCGCGGCGGCTTCGGTCGACCGATAGGGGTCGAGACGCTCATCCACCGCATCATCGACGCGCATGTATCGCCGCCCGGTGGAGCGCATGAACTGCCAGAGGCCGGCAGCGCCCACTTTCGAATAGGCGGCGGCATTGAAGGACGACTCCACGTGCGGCAGAACCGCGAGCTCGGGCGGCAGTCCCTGGTTGGCGAAGGTCTCGGCAATGTGCGTTGCCCAGCTCGACGACCGGATCAGGCCCTCGCGGAATCGATCCGCCTGGCCAAGCTGGAAGCGAATGCGCTGCGTGGCGTCCTTGAGCACGATGGCGCTTGGACTCGGGCCCCACATTGCGAGCAGACGCTTGTCGTCGGCGGACAGTGCTTCACGCCCTTCCGTGGTCGGCAATGCGGCGATGATGCGACGCAGGGAGTCGATCTGTTGATCGCGGCGATCATCGACCAGGCGCTGCCGTTCGCGCGGCGAAGTGCCGGCGCCAAATTTCAAAGTGTCGTAGATCACCGAGAGGTTGCGCTCGTCGTGCAGAAATCCTTCGTTGGTGGTGACCTCGGTGTAGACGCGAATCCAGAAATTCACGTCCGACTGAATGCCCTCGGGACGCGGGATGGGTTCGGCTCGAGCCAGCAGGGGCGCCAGCAGGATCAACACGCCCAGGGCGGCAAGGCTGACTCGGGAATGGGATTTCACGACTGTCGGGCTCATTTACACTCGCTGGCTCAGAGGCAATCCATTGTTTTCAAAGGCGTTGACGCCGGATGTCCGAGCGTTATGTCGCGGCACATCCCTTCCAATGCGTCGAAGATTTTGACAGCAGGGGCACCGCGGCCGACGTGACATATTGCCCAAAGTCGCACTTTGCGTCCGCCGAGGCTCCGGCCGCTCGATTCGGACGATGGAGAGCCGTAGGAATTCACTGGCACAGCGATTGCTCTTCTTAATTACAAGCGGCTCGACAAAGACCGCATCAGATAAGAACAAGAAGAGCGAAAACACTCCTCGACATACAAGCAAGCAAGCAAGCGACCAATGAGCCCCGCCCCTGGCGGGGCTTCTTTTTTTGCAACCCCTCGACCGCATTTCGCGTCCAAGCATGCAGAGGCCAACACCGGCCAGAGGGATCTATGAAATACGCAGCATCCATTGTCATCGCATTCCTGGCGTTGGTCGTCTGGGCCGGGACCCCGCTTTCATGGGCCGGTGATGGCCGCAACGTCTCTTCGATCAACGGTGGGGTCACCGCGTCGCCGGGAGAGACGTACGACACATTGAGCACCGTCAACGGCAACGTGCACGTGGGACGCGGCGCGATCGCCGACCACGCCAAGACGGTCAACGGCGAAATCACCGTCGAAGACAGCGCCAAACTCGGTGAAGTGAACACCGTGAATGGGTCGCTGGAGATCGGTGACGACGTCACCATCGAGCGCACCGCTTCGACCGTCAACGGAAGCGTGGAGCTCGGCAAGCGCACTCACGTCGGCGGCGACGTGTCGACGGTTTCCGGCGAGATCGAGCTCAAGGGCGCTGAGGTGGGCGGCAAACTCACCACGCGCAACGGTGACATCGATCTGTCCGACGGCGCGCGCGTGCGCGGCGGCATTCTCGTCAAAAAGAGCAACGATGACAGCTGGGGATGGAAGAAAGACAAGGACAACCTGCTGCACGTGCACATCTGCTCGACCTGCGTCGTCGATGGCGAATTGCGCTTCGAACGCCCGGTGGAACTGCGCGTCGACCAGGGCGCGAAAATCGGTCAGGTCATCGGCGACTCGGTCACTCGCCGCTGAAGCGGCCTCCGAGGGTGCGGCCGTACAGCCGCACCTGGGGCTCATCTTCTCGCATGGAAAACATGCGCTCGAAGCTCATGCCCAACTTCTCGAGCACGCGGATCGACCCGGCATTGCCTTCCGACACGACACCGATGATTCGTTTGAGCCCAAATTTCCGGCTGGCGTGTCGCAGCGTGGCTTCCGTGGCTTCCTGCGCGTAACCCTGCCCCCAAAACGCGGGGAAAAACGCGTAGCCCACATCGACGTCCGGCAGGATGTCGCGCCTCAGCAGCCCGCACATGCCGACCGATGCGCCGTCGGATTTTCTCGCCGTGTGCCATAGACCGAACCCATGGTTCTGGTACATGGCCATCGGCCCTTCGCGCAGGTAGCGGTGCGCGTCTTCGATCGAGCGCACCGCGCGATCGCCGATGTTCGCGATGAACGACGGGTCATTGAGCAACACCACCACGAAGGGCGCGTCGTCGAATTCGAAACGGCGCAGTGTCAGCCGCGCGGTCTCGAGCTCAGGAAGGGTCGCCAAAACGCGAACGCTCGAACGTGGGCAGCCCGTCGCCGAAT
>DASYKM010000085.1:0-5518 GCA_035995425.1 Steroidobacteraceae bacterium | reverse complement strand
CTCTTCAGAAACAGATCGGTGCCTTCGCGACGCGCGAGTTTGCACTTGGGGCCAATGTATCGTGCCATTTGTTGGTACCTGCTCTAGACGCGGCGCTTTTTGGGCGGGCGGCAGCCGTTGTGCGGAATCGGCGTGATGTCGGAAATGCTCGTGATCTTGAGGCCGCAGGCGTTCAGGGCACGCACCGCCGACTCGCGACCTGGCCCTGGGCCGCCGACGCGGACTTCAACGTTCTTCACGCCGTGTTCCTGCGCCGCATTGCCGGCCTTCTCGGCCGCGACCTGCGCCGCGAACGGCGTGGACTTGCGCGAACCGCGGAAGCCGCAACCGCCCGAGGTCGCCCAGGAAAGCGTATTTCCCTGGCGATCGGTGATGGTGATGATGGTGTTGTTGAACGACGCGTGCACATGAGCGATGCCGTCGAGCACGTTCTTGCGCGCCTTCTTCGGCTTCTTCGGGCCACCCGCGGCGGCGGCGCCAGCGGCACCACCAGCGGGAGCTGCGGCGTCTTTGGTCTGTTTTTCGTCAGCCATAAATCAACTTGTCCTTTTAGACCTTGCCCGGAGGAGCGTTCAACTTCACTGCCTGCTTGCGCGGGCCCTTGCGCGTGCGCGCATTGGTGCGCGTGCGCTGGCCACGAACCGGCAGACCCTTGCGATGACGGACGCCGCGATAGGCGCCGAGATCCATGAGCCGCTTGATGTTCATCGAATTCTCACGGCGCAGGTCGCCTTCGACCGCGGTCTTGGCGAGCGCCGAGCGGATCGCGTTCACTTCGACCTCGGTGAGATCCTTCACCTTGGTGGTCGGTGCGATGCCCGTGCTGGCGCAGATGTCCTTGGCGCGGGAACGACCCACACCGAAGATGTGCGTGAGGCCGATGACCACGTGCTTGTTCATCGGAATGTTGATGCCGGCAATACGTGCCATGTTCGATACCTTCTCTTAGCCCTGGCGCTGTTTGTGGCGCGGGTCTGCACAAATGACGTAGACGACGCCACGACGGCGCACGATCTTGCAGTTCTTGCAGATCTTCTTAACCGAGGGACGTACTTTCATGATCTCAACCTTTCCTATGAATTAGCTTTGCGGCGCGCCGGAGCGTCCGTAACCCATGAGGTTCGCCTTCTTGAGCAAACCCGGATAGTGGTGCGACATCAGGTGGGCCTGAAGCTGCGAGAAGAAATCCATGGCGACCACGACCACGATGAGCAGCGAGGTGCCACCGAAGACGAAGGGCACGCCGCCCTGCGTGCGCAGCAATTCGGGCAGCAGGCAGACCGCGGTGATATAGACCGCGCCCCACAGCGTGAGCCGCGTGAGCACCTTGTCGATGTATTCACCGGTCTGCTGACCGGGGCGGATGCCGCGGATGAAAGCGCCGGACTTCTTGAGGTTGTCGGCCGTCTCGCGCGCGTTGAACACCAGCGCCGTGTAGAAGAAGCAGAAGAAAATGATGAGGACGGCGTACGCCACGATGTGCGCCGGCTGACCGTAGCCGAGCGTCGCCGAGAACGCGGTGAGGGCATTGCCCCACCAGGTGTTGTTGTTCGTACCCGCGAAGCCGGCAATCGTCGCCGGAAACAGCAGCAGGCTCGAAGCGAAAATCGGCGGAATCACGCCCGACATGTTGAGCTTGAACGGCAGGTGCGTAGTCTGCCCCGCGTACATGCGCCGACCGACCTGGCGCTTGGCATAGTCCACCGGGATGCGGCGTTGCGCGCGCTCGACGAACACGCAGAACCCCGTGACAGCGAGCACCACGACGATCAGCACGATGGCGAAGATGCCCTGCATTTCGCCGTTGTTGATCTGCTCGACCGTACGGCCTATGGCACCTGGAAACCCGGCAACAATACCGCCGAGGATGATCATGGATATTCCGTTGCCCACGCCGCGTTCGGTGATCTGCTCACCGAGCCACATGAGGAACATGGCACCCGTGGTCATGGTGATGGTGGCCACGAACAGGAACTGCCAGCCGGGAGAAACCACCATGCCCTGCGCCTGGAGGCCATTGGCGGTGATGAACGACTGGAATAGCGCCAGACCCAGCGTGCCGTAGCGCGTGATCTCGGTGAGCTTGCGCCGGCCGGATTCGCCTTCCTTGCGGTATTCCATCCACTGCGGCACCACCATCGCCATCATCTGCACGATGATCGACGCGGAAATGTAGGGCATGACGCCCATGGTGAAGATGGACAGGCGCGACAGCGCGCCACCCGAGAACATGTTGACGATGCCGAAGATGGTCTCGGCGTTGTCCTTGAAGAAACCCGCCACGCGCTCAGGGTCGATGCCCGGCACGGGAATATACGTGCCGATGCGATAGACGATCAGACCGCCGATCAGAAAAAACAGGCGATTGCGCACGTCGCCGAAACGCGCCGCGTCGCCGAGTACTGATGCCGGGTTCTGTGAGCTGTCTGCCACGTCTTTCCTGTGTTCCTGGCCTTACTTCTTGGCCTTGAGCTTCTCGGGCTTCGGCTTCTCGGGCAGGGCCTCGACCGAACCGCCAGCCTTCTCGATGGCCTCTTTGGCGCCCTTGGTGGCGCCGATGCCCTTGAGCGAATAGGCCTTCGTGACCTCGCCCGAGAGCACGATCTTCGCGCGATCGGCAAATGTCGGGATGATGTTGGCCTTCTTCAAGGCCTCGATATCGACGACCGTGCCGTCGACCTTGGCGAGCTCGTCCAGGCGCACTTCGGCCATTTTCATCTTCGAGCGGAAGCCCACTTTGGGCATGCGGCGCTGGATTGGCATCTGGCCGCCTTCGAAGCCGACCTTGTGATAGCCACCTTTGCGCGCGCGCTGACCCTTCACGCCGCGGCCGCAGGTCTTGCCCTGGCCGGCGGAAGCGCCACGCCCCACACGCAGGCGCGTCTTGCGGGCGCCGTGGGCGGGCTTCATGTCATTGAGTCGCATGGTCATATTCGTTACTCCGAAACCTTCAGCAGGTGCGAAGCCGTGCCGATCATTCCGCGGTTTTGCGGCGTATCGGCGACTTCCACCGTCTGGTGCGGCTTGCGCAGGCCAAGCCCGCGCACCGACGCAGAGATGTTCTTCAACTGGCCCGCCAGGCTCTTGATCAGCGTGACCTTGATGTTCTTCGTTGCCATGGTTAGTTCATCCGGCGCATCACGCCAGGATTTCCTCCAACGTCTTGCCGCGCTTGGCGGCAATGGTTTCCGGCGAATTCACGTTCGCCAGCGCATTGACCGTGGCACGCACCACGTTGATCGGGTTGCGCGAGCCGTAGCTCTTGGCGAGCACGTTGCGCACGCCGGCGCACTCGAGCACCGCGCGCATGCCGCCACCGGCGATGACGCCAGTACCGTCGGACGCGGGCTGCATGTACACCATGGTCGCGCCGTGTCCGCCCTTGATGGCGAAGTGCAGCGTGTCGTTCTTGAGAGCGACGTTGACCATGTTCTTGCGGGCCTGCGCCATGGCCTTGCTGATCGCGACCGGCACTTCACGCGCCTTGCCGAAACCGAAGCCCACGCGACCGGCGCCGTCGCCGACCACCGTCAGTGCGGTGAAGCCGAACTGGCGTCCGCCCTTGACCACCTTGGCCGTGCGATTGACTGCAACCAGCTTCTCGAGGAACTCGTCCTGCGCCTGGGATTTGTTGTCGGGTCGTGCCATGTTGTTAGGTCCTGATTAAAACTCGAGGCCCGCTGCGCGCGCCGCGTCGGCCAGCGCTTTGACGCGGCCGTGATACATGAAGCCCGCGCGATCGAACGCGACCTTGGTGATGCCCGCGGCCTTGGCGGCCTCGGCAATCGCAGTGCCCACGGCCTTGGCGGCCTCGACGTTGCCGGTGCCCTTGAGGCCCTTGGCAACCTTTTCCTGCACGGTCGACGCGGTCGCGAGAACCTTGGAGCCCTGCGAATCGAACACCTGCGCGTAAATGTGCTGCGGGGTCCGATGAACCGTGAGGCGGGCAACGCCCAGCTCGCGGATCTTCATTCGGGTCTTGATGGCGCGGCGCTGGCGCCGCTCTTTCTTGGTGATCTGCATATGAGTGCCGAAGAATTACTTCTTCTTGCCCTCCTTCATGACGATCTGCTCGCCGCTGTAGCGCACGCCCTTGCCCTTGTAAGGCTCTGGCGGACGGATGCCGCGAATTTTCGCAGCGACCTGGCCGACCTTCTGACGGTCGATGCCCTTGATGATGATTTCGGTCTGCGTCGGGGTCTGCATCTCGATGCCGTCCGGAATCGGAAAATTGACCGCGTGCGAGAAGCCGAGCGTGAGGCCCAGGACCTTGCCCTGCACCGCGGCGCGGTAGCCGACGCCGACCAGCTCGAGCTTGCGCTCGTAGCCCTTCGATACGCCCGTCACCATGTTCGCCAGATGCGCGCGCGCGGCACCGGCCGACATGCGGCTCGCATCGCTCGCGTAGGCGCAGACCAGCGTCTTCTCTTTCTGCTCGACGCTCACGCCATCGGCCACGACGAGCGTGAGCTCGCCCTTGGCGCCTTTGACCTTGATCGTGTTCGCGGCCACGGTGGCGGTGACGCCCTGGGGCAGGTCGACGGGTCGTTTTGCTACGCGGCTCATGGATTGGGACTCATGCGTGTGTCTCTTTGGTTAGGCCACGATGCACAGGACTTCGCCGCCCTGGCCGATGGCTCGCGCCTGCTTGTCCGTCATCACCCCTTTCGGCGTGCTGACGATGGCGGTTCCGAGACCGCCTTGAATCTTCGGCAGCTCGCTCTTGCTGCGGTAGATGCGCAGGCCGGGACGCGACACACGCTCGAGGCGGTCGATCACGGGGCGGCCTTCGTAGTACTTCAGCTCGATCGTCAGCGTCTGTTTCACGCCTTCGCTCGCGGTGTGGAAACCGGCAACGTAGCCTTCTTCCTGCAGCACCTTGACCAGCGCGGTCTTCAGTTTCGACGACGACACCGACACGTCCGGCTTGCGCGCCATCTGCGCGTTGCGGATGCGGGTCAGGAGATCGGCAATGGGATCAGTCATGCTCATGCCACGCGCTCCTACCAGCTCGCCTTGGAAACGCCCGGCAATTCGCCGCGCCCGACAGCTTCACGGATCTTGACGCGCGCCAGGCCGAAGCGGCGGTACACGCCGCGTGAGCGGCCCGTAATCGCGCAACGGTTGCGACCGCGGCTCGGGCTCGCATCGCGCGGCAGCTTCTGTAGCTTCTGCTGCGCGTCGGCACGCACTTCCGGATTGGTCTTGGGGCTGCGAATGAGCTCTTTCAGAAGAGCGCGCTTCGCCGCGTATTTTTTCACGATCTTGGCGCGACGCTTCTCGCGCTCGACCATGTTTGTCTTGGCCATACCCTATGGTTCCTTACTTGCGGAACGGGAAATTGAAGGCGTTGAGCAAGGCACGGCCCTGCTTGTCGTCCTTCGCCGTCGTCGTAATCGTGATGTCCATTCCCCGGAGCTGATCGATCTGGTCGTACTGGATTTCCGGGAAAATGATCTGTTCCTTGATGCCGAGGCTGAAGTTGCCGCGGCCGTCGAAAGAGCGCGGGTTGATGCCG
>DASYKM010000084.1:0-31971 GCA_035995425.1 Steroidobacteraceae bacterium | reverse complement strand
ATCAGCCAGGGACGCCATTCCGGCACGTCGTAGTGCTGCATCCTCCGGGTCATACCGAGCAGGCCGAGGACATAAAGCGGCATGAAGGCGACGTAGAAGCCGATCAGCCAGCACCAGAACGCCGCCTTGCCATAGCCTTCGTGAAGCCTGAAGCCGAACGCCTTGGGAAACCAGTAGGTGTAGCCCGCGAACGCGCCGAACAGCACGCCGCCGATAATGACGTTGTGGAAATGCGCGACCAGGAACAGGCTGTTGTGCAGGACGAAGGCGACGGGCGGCACCGCCATCAGCACGCCGGTCATGCCGCCGATGATGAACGTCACCATGAATCCGATCGACCACAATAGCGGCGTCTGGAACCGCACCCTGCCGCCGTACATCGTGAACAGCCAGTTGAACACCTTCACGCCAGTCGGCACCGCGATGATCATGGTCGCGATGCCGAAGATCGCGTTGACGTCGGCGCCGGCGCCCATGGTGAAGAAGTGATGCAGCCACACCATGAAGGAGAGGATGCAGATCGCCATGGTGGCGGCGACCATCGAGCGGTAACCGAACAGCGGCTTGCCTGAAAATGTCGAGATCACTTCCGAGAAGATGCCGAACGCCGGGAGCACGAGAATGTAGACTTCCGGATGACCCCAGGCCCAGATCAGGTTCATGAACATCATCACGTTGCCGCCGGCTTCGTTGGTAAAGAAGTGAAAGCCGAGGTAGCGGTCGAGCAGCAGCATCGCCAACGTCGCCGTGAGGATCGGAAACGCGGCGACAATCAGAAGGTTGGTCGCAAGCGAGGTCCAGCAGAACATCGGCATGCGCAGCAAGTTCATGCCTCCGGTGCGTACCTTCAGAACGGTGGTGACGAGGTTGACGCCCGCCACCAGCGTGCCGACACCGGATATTTCGAGCGACCATAGATAGTAGTCGACGCCGACGCCGGGTGAATAGGCGAGTTCCGACAGTGGCGGGTAGGGCAGCCAGCCGGTGCGCGCGAATTCGCCGACCACGAGCGAGATGTTGACGAGCAGCGCCCCGGTGGCGGTCAGCCAGAAGCCGACCGAGTTGAGCGTCGGAAAAGCGACGTCGCGAACGCCGAGCTGCAGCGGCACGACGAAGTTCATGAGCCCGACGACGAATGGCATGGCGACGAAGAAGATCATGATCGTGCCGTGCGCGGAGAAAACCTGGTCGTAGTGCTCGGGTGGGAGAAACCCGGCGCCATGCAAAGCGATGGCCTGTTGGGCACGCATCATCAGCGCATCGCTGAAGCCACGGATGAGCATCACGAGTGCGAGTGCGCAATACATGACGCCGATGCGCTTGTGATCGACACTGCAGATCCACTCGCGCCACAGGTACGGCAGATAGCCCTTGCGGAAGATCCAGAAGAGAATGACGGCGAGAATGAGGCCGACGATGGCGGCCGTGTAGAGCGGAATCGGTTGGTCCCAGACGATCGACTGCCAGGTGAGTTTGCCGAACATCTCATTCCTCCTGGGGTCCGTCGCCCGGTGGCAAGTGCTGGGACGCGATGTGATCGAACAAGCCGGGCGTGACATCCCGATAGGTGTGAGGCGGCACCTTGGCGGACTGCTTCAGCAGGCCGCGGTACGTTGCCTCATCGAGCACCGGTCCCTGCGCCTGTGCCGATGTCATCCAACGGGAGAACTCGTCCGCCGTGACCGCCTCGGTGTCGAAGGTCATGTCCGAGAACCCATCGCCATTGAAGTGCGCGGCGATCCCGGGGAACGTGCCGGCGCGATCGGCGGCGAGATTGAGCTGGGTCACCATGCCGTTCATCGCGTAGATCTCGCTGCCGAGCTGCGGAATGAAAAACACATTCATCACGCTCGAGGCCGTCAGGCGAAAATGCACGGGCCGTCCGACCGGCGTGACCAGCTGGTTGATGCTGGCAATGCGCTGCTCCGGATAGATGAAGAGCCATTTCCAGTCGAGCGCCACGACTTCGACTTCCAGCGGCTCGACCTCTGGCCTCAACGGCTTCGCCGGATCCAGCTCATGAGATCCCGTCCAGGCGATCCCGCTGAGAAACAAAACGACCAGAGCGGGTATGGACCAGACGAGAAGCTCGAGGCGGCCCGAGTACGCCCACTGCGGTGCGTAAGTGGCGCGGGTGTTCTTCGCGCGATACCACCAGGCGAAGGCCAGTATGCACACGATCGTCGGCACGACGATCGCGAGCATGATGGCGAGGGCGTTGAAAAGAATCAGCCGCTCGGCATGGCTGACGGGGCCTGCGGGATTGAGCACGCCATGTTCACAGCCCGTCGCTACGGCCAACGCGAGGACCGCTGCGCTCGAGAGTCCCGCACGCCTACCGAACCTTGTCATGCTCTGCGCGTCCTTCGATTCAGCCCAAGGAATTCATCCCCGCTCGAAGGAGATCACGCGCGTCCGGTCACGGGTATTGCACCTTCGGAAGGGGGCGGGCCGTACACCATCGTTCACTTGCCCGGGCTCGCGGCCATCGCAATGCTGGTCACGCCGGATCTAGTTAGGTGGCAAGACGTGAACGCAGCGGTGACGGTAGTGGAAGCAAGCGATGTACAGGCGACCGTCCTGCGTCCGCGCCCGAGACCCTATTGCGGTGAATACGTCATTCTCCGCATCGACGACGCCGGGCAAGGACGGGAGATGCTGCGGCGGCTCATTCCTCACGTCGCACCCGCCGACGAATGGTGGGTGCCATCCTTGCCGGGCTGGTTAGGCATCGCCTTCACTTTCGAGGGCTTGAGGGCGTTGGGCGTGCCGCAGGCATCGCTCGACAGTTTCCCGGTCGAATTCAAACAAGGCATGGCGGCGCGCGCCGAGAAGCTGCACGACTTCGGCGCGAATGCGCCTTCGCAGTGGGAACATCCATTCGGCACCTCGGACGTGCACGTCGCCCTGGCGATCTACGCAAAAAACGACGCAGATCTGCAGCGGGTTCTGGAGCTCGCGCGCAAAGCGCATCACGATCTTCCGCAGATCTCGGTCGTCTACCGCATGCCGTTCGGCGAGCTGCCGGAAGGACGCAACCCATTCGGCTTCAAGGATGGACTGCACAACCCTCACGTCGAAGGTAGTGGGTCGGCACATGCCGGCAGTGAACTGTCGATCAAGGCCGGCGAGTTTCTCCTCGGCTATCCCGACGAGCGCGGCGATACCGCGAACGTCCCGATCCCCCTGGAGCTGCGTCAGAACGGCACCTTCGTCGCGTTCCGAAAATTCCACATGGACGTTGCGGCGTTTCGCCGATACCTGCGCAGCCAGGCGTCTACGCCTGCGGAAGAGGAGCTGATCGCCGCAAAGATGGTGGGCCGTTGGCGCAGCGGTGCCCCATTGGTTCTCGCGCCGGATCGAGATGAGCCGCAGCTCGGAAGCGACCCGAAACGCAACAACGAGTTCTCATATGCAGACGACATGAAAGGACTGAAGTGTCCCTTCAGCGCGCACATCCGTCGTATCAATCCACGCGATGCCCTGAAGGACGAAATTGTCGCCACCAATCTCCACCACTTCCTGCGGCGCGGCACTAACTACGGCCCGCCGTTGCCGGACGGCGTGATCGAGGATGACGGCGCCGAGCGCGGTGGCGTCTTCCTGCTGATCGGCGCGCATCTGCGACAGCAGTTCGAGTTCGTGCAATCCCAATGGGCGACCGACGGCAATTTCATCAGCCACGGAACCGAGCAGGATCCGCTCATCGGCAACAACGAAGGCGACGGCGTCTTCACCATTCCGAAGCGGCCGGCCCGGCGCCGCCTTCAGGGCCTGCCGCGATTCGTCACCGTGCGTGGCGGCGAGTACTGCTTCATGCCCGGCCTGAGCGCATTGCGCTGGATCGCGGCGCTCAGCTCAAACGTTTCCTGACCCACACCATCGATCCCTACATTCACCTCAAGGAAAACTCATATGACAATGCAAACACAGACAAAACCGCAACAGAGCCAGACGCTCGACGGCAAGGTGCAACAGCTGCGACAAGCTTTCGCCAGCGCTCCGGACTACGCGCAGACGGCGCTGGAGAACTCGCTCAAGGATCTGACCTCGTTCAGCTCGTCGTCTCGGGCGGGCGTGCAGAGCGCCGGCCGGACCGGAATCCGTCAGGGCACGGTCTCGGAATTGACCCTGATCGCTCCATTCGCGCCCGGCGGCGCCGCGCGGTTGCGCGCGTTGCTGCAGCTGCGGGGCGGCAGCTTCGATGACACCGACCAGGTTGGCACGGTCCACGACATGCGATTCGTGTTCCTGGACAACGACACGAGGCTGCTTTTCGCGACTGCCTACGACGGTGAGTGGGACGCCTATATCGATGACTTCGCAACGAAGATCACCGACCAGATGGACGTCATCTTCTCCGCGTGTGAAGGCTGGCCGGGAATTCGCAGCGCCAAGGTGAAGGACTGGATCGTCGCGCATCAGATCACCGCTGAAGGCTGGTACGTCGCCCATCCGGATCTGACGGTACGGGACATCCACCGCGTCAAGCGTGTCGCCAAGGCGGCCGACGAGTTTCTCGACAAGGCCGGAAATTAGAATTCCGCACGCACCGTTCCCGGTGCGTGCGTGTTCCCTTCAGCGGGCGATGAGCAAACACCAAGGTTCAATGGCGCAGCCTGCGCCGCCGTGATGGCATCGCCGACGACATGCAACCGCGAATCGTCATTCTCGGCGCAGGCCTCGTCGCGGCGCGGGCGCCGATGAGCGGTCAATGACGATGTCGCTAACTACTCAGCTGAAGCGCTTCGCCGTTAAACCATCGTGCAATTCATTCGAGCGATGGGCTGTGGTTTCCTGAACGCACAGGATTTCTCCACCCCGTCCAACCGAACTACAGGAACCCTCGACCATGGCCGGCATGCTGCCGCTGGAAAAGTCAGCTTCGACGCTCGACCTGCACGAGATTCAGGCCACGGTGCTGCGGCCCCGGCCGGCGCCGTACTTCGGCACCCACATTGGCCTGCGCATCGACGACGCTCGCGCCGGCCGCGAGCTCCTGAAGCGGCTGATACCGCACGTGGATTCCGCGGCGAGCTCGTCGCAGGCGCGCAGCACCTGGTTGTCGCTCGGCGTCAGTCACGCCGGTTTCGAAGCGCTCGGGCTTCCGCAGGCTTCGCTGCAGAGTTTTCCCGAGGCGTTTCGCGTCGGAATGGCGGCACGCGCCGCGCAGCTTCGGGACACCGGCGTCAACGATCCAAAGAATTGGGAAGCACCTTTCGGCAATGGCCAGATCCACATCGCCCTGAGCGCATTCAGCAATTCCATGGAGAAGAAGCAGCGCGTGCTCGCCTTCGCTCGCGAGCAGTACGAGCAGCTCTCGGGCATCCGCGTCATGTTGAAGGACGACTTCGGTGCGCAGCCGGGCGATCTCAATTCATTGGGCTACAAGGACGGCATCGATCAGCCGGAGATCGAGGGCAGTGGCGTTGAATCCCGACCGGGCTACGGTCGGCCGATCAAGGCTGGAGAGTTCATCCTCGGATACGCGGGTGAGGCCGGAATTCCGCTGCCCATGCCGCAGCCGGACATTCTCGGTCGCAACGGAACCTTCGTGGGCCTGCGCAAGTACCAGACGCGCGTCGGCGCCTTCAATCGATTCCTGCATGCGCACGGCGACAACGAGCAGGAACGCGAGCTGCTCGCCGCGAAGCTGGTCGGCCGCTGGCGCAGCGGGGCGCCGTTGACGCTGGCGCCGGAGATCGACGACCCCATGCTCGGCGCGGACCCGAAGCGCCACAACGATTTCGACTACGCGAACGACAAGCATGGCCGCCAGGTTCCGCTCGGCTGCCACATCCGGCGCATGAATCCGCGCGACACGGAACTCACGCGCCTGAGCGACAACAATCTGCATCGCCTCATCCGGCGCGGCACGACATTCGGACCGCCCTACGACCCGAACGCATTGTCCGCGGCGGATGACGAAGTGCCGCACGGCGCGTACTTCCTGTTCATCAGCGCCAAGGCGATGGCGACCATGGAATTCCTGCAACAGGAATGGATCAACGACGGCGACTTCATCGGCGCCGGCCACGAGCGCGATCCCATCGTCGGACTGCAGGAAGAAGACGCGACCTTCACGATTCCGCGCCAGCCGGCGCGGCGCCGCGTCCACGGCATCGAAACGTTCAACGTGCTGCGCGGTGGCGAGTACTTCTTCCTGCCGAGCCTGTCCGCATTGAACTGGCTCACTAACTTGAACCCATAGGAGATCATCATGAGTGCGAATTTGAACCCCGCTACCGTGAGCAAGTCGCCGCAGGCCGGCAACGAGAAAGTCGAGTACCTCCGCACACTGTTCGCCGACGCGCCGGAAGTCGGCAAGAAGGCGCTGGAAAACGTTCTCCAGGAGCTCCGGTCGGATGCCACGGAAACGCCGCCGCCGCCGGTGGAAAGCGCAGGCCGCGTCGGCGCGCGTCTGGGCAATGTTTCGGAGCTGACCATGCTCATTCCGCTCGTCCCCGGCGGCGCCAAGCGGACACGCGAATTCCTGGGGCTGTTGCACGGCAACCTCAAGCGCGGCGGCGACCTCGTCGGCACGCTCCATAACATGCGTTTCGTGTTCCTCGAGAACGACACGAAGCTGCTGTTCGCCACGACCTACGACGGCGACTGGGACGCGTATATCGACGACTTCGTGGCAAAGATTCCCGACTACCTGGATCTCATCGATTCCGCGTGGGAGGGCTGGCCCGGCATTCGCAGCCCGGGTGCGAAGGACTACCTCATCAAGCATCAGGTCACGGCCGTGGGCTGGTACGTCGCGCATCCCGACCTGACGGTGGCAGAGACCTCGCGTCTCAAGCGCATCGGTAAGGCTGTCGACAAATTCCTCGACAAGATTGACAACTGACATCAACACACAAATCGATTAACACCGAAAGGAAAGCACACATGGTTCCGCAAACCGCAACAGCGATCCGGCCTGCGCAGGACGCAAGGGTCGAAGAGAAGATTCGAAAGATCAGGGAACTCTACGCCGACGCGCCGGAGATCGGGAAAGCCGCGTTGGAGAAGGGGCTCCCCATGCTCACTCAAGAGCTGGCAGCGCCGCCGCATGCTCAGAAGGCCGGCCGCATCGGCCTGCGCCAGGGCCAGGTCTCGGAGCTGCTCGTGTTCCTTCCATTCGTGACAGGTGGAGCGAAGCGGCTTCGCGGCCTTCTGCAGCTTCTGGAAGGCAACTTCCGGGCGGCGGACGCGGTAGGCACGGTCCACGACATGCGCTTCGTGTTCGTGGACAACGACTCGAAGCTGCTCTTCGCGACCGCCTATGACGGCGACTTTGACCCGTACATCGAAGACTTCGCGTCGAAGATTCCGAATGCCATGGATATTTGGCTGTGCAATTGCGAGGGCTATCCCGGAATGCGTGACCCGAAGGCGGCGGCGGATTGGATCGCCAGCCACCAGATCGCGGCCGAGGCCTGGTACGTCAACAGCCCGAACCTGACCGCGGCGCAGACGCGGCGGCTCGAGCACGTCGGCAAGGCGGTCGAGGAACTCCTCGACAAGGTCGGCTAGGAAGCGCGCAACCATGACATCGACACTAACTACCGATGGTCTTGACCGCGGACGCCGCAACGTCGTCGTCGGTGCCGCGGTGGCGGCGGCCGTGGCAGGCGCCGCCATCGCCATACCGGCAATGACCCGCGCGGCACAGGCTCAGCCAGGAAAAATGCAGATGAGCAGCAGCACCTTCACCGGCAAGGATGGCACCCAGATCTATTACAAGGACTGGGGCGCCGGGCAGCCGGTCGTGTTCCACCACGGCTGGCCGCTGTCCTCGGATGACTGGGACGCGCAGATGCTGTACTTCCTCGCGCAGGGCTACCGCGTCATCGCGCACGACCGGCGTGGCCACGGGCGTTCCTCGCAGACCGCGACCGGCAACGACATGGATACCTACGCCGCCGATGTCGCGCAGCTCGCCGCGCATCTCAATCTGCGCGACGCCGTCCATGTCGGCCATTCGACCGGTGGCGGTGAAGTCACGCGCTATGTCGCGCGGCACGGCAAGGGACGTGTCGCGAAGGCGGTCCTGATTGGCGCGGTGCCGCCGATCATGCTGAAGACCGACAAGAATCCCGGCGGCTTGCCGGTCGAGGTATTCGATGGTTTCCGCGCTGCCGTACTCAATCGAGCGCAGGCCTTCATCGACATACCGAGCGGACCGTTCTACGGCTTCAATCGTCCGGGCGCGAAAGTATCCGAGGGCACCATTCGCAACTGGTGGCGCCAGGGAATGATGGGCGGTTCGAAGGCGCTGTACGACTGCGTCAAGGCTTTCTCGGAAACCGATTTCACCGAAGACTTGAAATCGATCGACGTGCCGGTGCTGATCCTGCACGGCGACGACGACCAGGTCGTTCCGATCGCAGACTCCGCGCTGCTCTCGGCGAAGCTCGTGAAGAAGGGCACGCTCAAGGTGTACCCGGGACTGCCGCATGGCATGTGCACGACCAACCCCGAGCTCATCAATCGCGATGTACTCGCGTTCATCCGGGCGTAGTCGCATGCAGATCGCGGTGCTCACCCTCGATGGCTTCAACGAGATCGACTCGTTTGTGGCCGCCGCCATGCTCAATCGCGTCAAACAGCCGGTGATGCGGGCGTTGATCACGTCTCCGACCGAGCACGTGACCTCGATGAACGGCGTGGTGATTCAGGCGCAGGCTCCCCTCAGTTTCGCGCGCGAAGCGGACGCCGTCATCGTCGGAAGCAGTGCGGTCAACCGGGACGCGGTGCGACTGCCCGAGATCATCGGGCAACTCGAGCTCGACCCCGCGCGGCAGATCATCGGCGCGCAGTGTTCGGGCGCGCTGGTGCTGGCGAAGCTCGGGCTTCTCGCCAATGTGCCTGCGTGCACCGACTTGAAGACGAAATCCTGGGTCCAGGAGGCTGGCGTGGAAGTCCTCGACCAGCCGTTTGTCGCACATGGCAACGTCGCGACGGCCGGCGGATGCCTGGCCTCCCACTATCTGGCGGCCTGGGTGATCTCGCGGCTGGTGGGCTGGAAAACCGCGGAGGACATTCTCTTCTGGGTAGGGCCGGTCGGTCAGAAGCAGGAATACCTCGAGCGTGCCCGCAAGGTTCTCGGCCCCTATCTATTGGCGGAGGTGGGTGATGTCCGATCACGTTGACGGCCCGCGCTCGATCGGCGAGCCCGCGGCCGACGTCACCGATCTGTTCGCGTTCACGAGCCCGGCGAATCCCGCGCGCACCGTGCTCGCCATGTGCGTGTTCCCCTCGGCCGGCGAGGACGCGATTTTCTCGAACGTCATCGATCACTCCATCGTCGTGCGTCGCGTGACCATCGCTGGTACCGGAAATGCCGCGAAGTTCGCGCCCGCGGACGGCGAGATCCGTTTCATCTTCCGCTTCGATACGCTGAAGCGCGATGCGAGCGGGCAGGCGAGCCAGCGCGGAGTCTGCGTTCTGCCGGATGGTCGCCAGCTCTCGGTCGCAGTGAACGACGAAGACGGATCATCGACCCCCGAGGGCGATGTGCGCGTGTTCGCCGGTCTGCGTTCCGATCCCTTCTATCTTGCGTGGTTCATCTCGGAGCTCAAGAGGCTGCCAAACCTCCTGCAGCACGACAACGTGCTGTGCATGGTGGTCGAGATCGACACGAACCGCTGGCTCGAGCCCGGCAAGGGGTCGTTGTTCGGCGTTATCGCCGAGACCGTTCCCACTTCGAGGCCGAAGGGAATCCTCGGGCCGCCGGTGCGTCGCATCGACTGGGTCGGACGTCCCGAGCAGTCGAACATGCGGCTCAACAATCCGGCGATGATGGACATCGATGACTTGCGCGACCTGTGGAATCAGCAGACGCCGTTCGCGATTTCGCGGGATCTGCAGCCGCTGTTCCTGAAGCGGCTGAAGGACAGCTTCGCCACCTGGGACATGCTCGACGGCTCGGCCGACTGGACGCCCGAAAGACTGGCGGCCAACGCCAATGTATTCCTCGACGATTTTCTGCTGTTCGACGTCACGAAGCCGATCGACGACAAGAGCCATCTCGAGATCGAGAAGAGCACGCTCGATGGCCGTCCTTACCAGACGGGCGGCGGCCGCACGATCGACGCGAACTCGATCGACATCCTGCTCACCTGGCTGGTGAATCGCGATCGCGAATTCCTGCAGGGCGGCGCGACCGGCGCGACGAAGCCCGGGATGAAGGTGTTCCCGTATCTTGCAACTCCGAACTCGGATCTGCAGATCATTGCCGAACACGTCGAGCTCGCGGCAAATCCCGACGAGGTATGGTCTTTCATCGGACCTTTCGGCGGCGCCTGGCATCCCGGGGTCGCCACGATCCGCTTGAGCGGCTCGGGGATAGGCCAGCTACGTACGATCGAGATGGTCGATGGCAGGCGATTCATCGATCGCCTCGAGGCTCTCGACGACGCAAAGCGTTGCGTTCGTTACACGAACATCGCCGGAATTCCCGTTTCCCGGCACACGAGCACGCTCGAAGTGAAGCCGAAGGACAGTGGTTGCGTGGTCGATTGGCAAACGCAATTCCTGGCCAGCAATCTACCCGACGGCGCCGTGAAGCGGACGATGGTGCCTCTGGTCAAGACGGGGCTCGAAAGTCTGAAGTCCCGCTTCGGAGCCGCGCCGTGAACTTCCCGACCGCCACCGACGGCGAGATCGCCGCGATCAATCTGGCGAGCGCGCGCCGCCGCGCGTGGACACGCTTCACGCGCGGCCCGCGCCTGCCGGGCCTTGCCGAGGCGGTCGTCGATTGCGAGCGGCTCACCGCGCAGTTTTTCGGCGACCTGGACGAGCTCGACCGGCTAGAGCTATTGGCCGCGCAATTCTCGAGCGTGGATTACTCGCATCGCGCTGCGCTCGTTCAGGCCGAGGTTGCATCGGCGGTACATCGCTTCAGCGACGCCCGCGGCCATCTCGAAAGAGCGGCGCGGCTCGGCGCAGCGCGAGACACGTTGGAACGTCACACGTTGGCGCTCGATCAGGCCTGCGGCGTCAACCTCGAGGCGGTGGTCGACGCGCGTCGTCGCCTCGCCGAGGCAAGCGGCCAACTCGAGGATTGGATCCCGCTCGGCGCCGTGCTGGCTGACCTCGAGCTTTTCAACGAGGCGGACGCTGTCTACCAACAGGCCTTCTTCTCCTACCAGGGCACATCGCCATTTCCGTTGGCGTGGGTGTGCTTTCAACTCGGCATGCTGTGGGGCGAACTCGTGCCCGCGCCGAACCCGACTCGTGCCGCGCTCTGGTACCGGCGCGCGATCGGCTATTTGCCCGGCTACGTGAAGGCGCGCGTGCACCTGGCGGAAGTCTGTCTGGGCCAGGATCAGGTCGGCGACGCGGAAGAGCAGTTGTTGCCGATCCTGGCGAGCAACGATCCGGAGGTGCGCTGGCGCCTGGCCGAAGTACTGATGGCGCAAGACCGCATCGAAGCAGCCGAGGCCGAGCTCGATGCCGCGCGCTATGGATTCGAAACGCTGCTTGCGCGTCATCCGCTCGCATTCGCGGATCACGCCGCGGAATTCTATGCCGGCAGTGGCGACGACTTGCGACGCGCGCGCTTGCTGGCGTGCGCCAATGCCAGCAATCGCCCGACACACCGTGCCCTCGCGCAGGCGAAGGCGATCGCCGCCTGTGCCTGATGACCCACATCCCATTCGAACACTGGATTGAAGGAGAGCAGAGATGATCAAAGTGAGCGTCATGTATCCCACCAAGGCGGGCACGCGTTTCGATCACGACTACTACCGCGAGAAGCACCTGCCGCTGATCAAGAACCGGATGGGCGCAGCCCTGCAGTACTACACCATCGACAAGGGGCTGGCCGGCGGCGCACCGGAAGCGCCCGCAGAATTCGTCGCCATGTGTCACCTGTTGTGCGATTCGGCCGCGGTTTACCAGTCCGCGTTCGGACCGCACGCCCGCGAAATCTCGCTGGACATCGCCAGGTTCACCGACCGCATTCCGATCGTGCAGGTCAGCGAAGTGGTCGTCGAGAATTCGACCGTGAGCCTCGAGCATACGCCCGCGTACGCCTGCCGCGCGTAGGGAGCAATCATGGACAACGCCAGTTTGTTAGCCGGCTTCGCGCATCCCATCGGCGGTGCGGACCATTTCCTCGTCATGGTCGCGATCGGAATCTGGGGCGCGCTCGCCGGCGGCCGCGCGCTGTGGGCCTGGCCGCTCGCCTTCGTGTCCACGACTCTCGTGGGTTTCACCGTGGCCATGTGGGGCCTGCAGGTTCCGCTCGTGGAGCCGGCCATCGCCGCCTCGATCGTGGTGCTCGGACTCCTGATCGCCTTTGCGGTGCGCGCGCCCGTCTGGCTGGGCGCGGTGATCGCCGGGCTCTTCGCGTTCTTCCATGGCCATGCGCACGGAACCGAAGCGCTCGCGGCGGGAGTCGCGCCCATTGCCTACGCGACGGGCTTCTCGCTCGCCACCGCCGCACTCCACGCGCTCGGAATCGGCGCCGGATTGCTGATCGCCCGATCCGCCGGCGCTTCGCTGTCGCGCGCGGCTGGCGGTCTCATCGCGATCAGCGGCCTGTCGCTCCTCTCCAGTCTCGCTTGACTAACTATCCATAAACCGGAAGAGAAAACCATGTTGTACCAAACGATCAATCCTTACACCGAGGACCTCATCCGGACATTCCCGCTGCACACCGATGCCGACATCGAGCGGATCATCGCCAGGGCGGAGAAGACCTACGCAACCGACTGGAGCCGCAGGTCCATTGCCGAGCGCAAGGTCATCATCAAGAAGGCGGCATCTATCCTGCGCGAGCAGGTCGATGAATTCGCCCGGCTGGCCACGCTCGAGATGGGCAAGTTGTTTCGCGAAGCCCGCGGCGAGGCCTTGATCAGCGCCGACATCCTCGAATACTTCGCGGACAATGCGGATGCTTTCCTCGCTCCCGAGAAACTGTCGGTCAAGAAGGGAGAGGCGGTGATCGAGAGCGCGCCGCTCGGCGTGCTGTTCTGCATCGAACCGTGGAACTATCCTTACTATCAGCTGGCGCGCGTCGCGGGGCCGAACCTCATGGTGGGCAACACCATGATCACCAAGCACGCGCCGAATGTGCCGCAATGCGCGCTGGCATTCGAGAAGCTGTTTCTCGACGCCGGCGCTCCGGCAGGGACGTGGACGAACATTTTCATAACCAACGAGCAGTCGGCCAACGTAATCGCCGATAGCCGGATCAGGGGAGTCGCGTTGACCGGTAGTGAGAGAGCCGGGTCCGCGGTCGCCTCCGAGGCTGGCCAGGCGCTGAAGAAGAGCACGATGGAGCTCGGCGGCAGCGATCCCTTCATCGTGCTGGACGATGCCGATCTCGATACCGCCGTGAGGTGGGCGGTATGGGGTCGCATGCAGAATACCGGCCAGACCTGCATAGCAGCCAAGCGCTTCATCGTGCAGGAAGGCATTGCCGACGAGTTCCTCAGTCGTTTCAAGAGCGGGATCGAGAAGCTGAAGCCGGGCGATCCAATGAACCCCGACACTTCACTGGGACCGCTTTGCACTGAAGGCGCTCTCGACAACGTCTTGAAACAGATCGACACGGCGACCAGGAACGGCGCGAAAGTGTTGTTAGGTGGAAAGAAGCTCGACAGGTCCGGGTTCTTCCTCGATCCGACGATCCTCGCCGATGTACGGCCTGACAACCCCGCCTATCACCAGGAATTCTTCGCGCCGGTCGCGATGGTCTTCCGGGTGAAGGATGAACAGGAGGCCGTGGAACTGGCCAACGACTCGCCCTATGGCCTCGGCGCGACGGTGATCACGCGTGATGTGGAGCGTGGAAAGCGCATCGCGCGCCAGATCGACTCCGGCATGGTCTTCATCAACGAGGTGACCGGAACCGCACCCGACCTGCCGTTCGGAGGCGTGAAGAACTCCGGCTATGGCCGCGAATTGTCGCACCTGGGCATCGGGGAATTCGTGAACAAGAAATTGATCCGCGTGGCCGCGTGAAGCGACACGAACGTCTCGATTGATACCAAGGTGCAATCCAGGGGCGCTGCCGCGTCTGTTGTCATGCACTGCGTCCACAACACTCGAGGAGTTAGTCATGCATTCCGCTCTGAAATGCCTTGGTGCGATTTCCGCCTGCGCTGCGTTTGCGATCACGATCGCATCCGCCGCGGATCCCGCGCCCGCCCCGGCACAGGACAAGTACACCGTGAAAGTGCCGGGCGGGCTCGCATTCGCCGACTTCCGTGGCTACGAGAAGTGGGAGCTCATTTCCGTCAGCCACAACGGACCGCTGCTCGCGGCGATCCTCGGCAATCCCGCGATGATCAATGCCTTCAAGGCTGGTATTCCGGGCAACGGCAAGCCGTTTCCCGACGGCGCGAGAATGGCGAAGGTCCATTGGGATCCGAAGAAGAACGATGCGCAGCCCGGGGGGCCGCTGCAGCCCGACACCCAGCATGACGTCGACTTCATGGTGAAGGACAGCAAGCGGTTCGCCGACAGCGGCGGCTGGGGCTATGCCGTGTTCAAGTACGACGTGGCGAGCAAGCAGTTCGCGCCCGGAGATATGAACGGCAAGCCCCCGCAGGGCAATGACGCCAAGTGCGGTGCCGCCTGCCATACGATCGCCAAGGCGAATGACTACGTCTTCTCGGAGTACGCGCCGCGTTGAGAGCTACGACTCCGACGGGTCCACGCTCAGGCGCGACGCGCGGCTGCGCCAGGTGGCCGCGGTCTGCGGCTTCACGAACAACCGGGTGACATCGGGGTGCGCATGCTTGATGGCCGACTCGATGCGATCGACACAGTGCTCGATCCCGGCCGTGGTGAGCTCCGCGTGAAACTGCACGCTGAGCGCCGCGACGATCTGGTTGGGACCTAACTGCACGGTGAGCACTCCATTGGCGTGCAGGACGTCGCGATCCTGGGAGGCGATTCTCAGGATCGCATCCCGCAGCCGTGGATCTGCCGGCTCACCGATGAGCAGTGCTTTTGTCTCGCGCGCGAGCAGCAGGGAGGACACCAGCAGGACGATCGCGATGCCGACGGAGGAAAGCCCGTCGAGCCACGGCGCGTTCCAGGCTTGTGCGCCGGCGATCCCTGCCGCCGCGATCGCGAGCCCCAGCAACGCCGCCGAGTCTTCGAACAGCACGGTGAACACCGTGGGATCCTTGCTGTTGCGGAAAGCCTCGAAAAACCGCTGCTTTCCCTGGCCGGCGCGGAATGCTTTCAGTCCCACCCACCACGAACTTCCTTCGAACACGAAGGAGGCGCCGAGCACCAGGTAGTTCACGAATGGATTGCGCATCGGCGCGGGCCGCAGCATATGGCTGACACCTTCATAGCCAGCCACCGCCGCGCCGAAGACGAGCACCAGCAACGCGACGATGAAGCTCCAGAAATACAGTTCACGACCATGGCCTAACGGATGGTTGACGTCGGCGGGCCGCGCCGCGCGCCGTATGCCATACAGCAGCAGCAACTCGTTGGTGGTGTCGACCAGCGAATGCACTCCTTCGCTCAGCATCGCGGAGCTTCCGGTGAACGCCGCCGCGCAAAACTTGGTCACCGCGATCGCAACATTGCTCGCGAGGGCGACGTATAGCGTCGTTTTTCCGGAGACTGGCGTCGGTGGCATGGGTAACTCGCAAGGTGAACAACACCGGCGGCGATGACAATCCCACGAAGGTGTCGCATGGTGACACCTTCGTGTGATCGAATTGGTCGGCGACTTTTGATCTGATGGCCTCAGCACACGAGGTGATCATCATGGCTCGTTCACATACCACGCTTCTTGCCTGCATCGCGGCTTGCGCGCTCGCCGCGTGCGCCGCCACGACATTCACCGACACCTGGAAAGCGCCCGGCCAGGCGGCGCTCGACCCGCGCGGCCAGAAAGTCGCGGCCGTCTTCATCAGCACGGACGAAGGAATGCGGCGCGTGGCGGAAGATGCCCTGGTTCGCAAGCTCGACGAATACGGCGCGAGCGGCGTTGCCAGCTACTCGCTCATCGCCGGAGAAGACCTGGACAACATGGAGCGCGTGAAGGAACGGCTTGCCGCCGCAGGTGTCGACGGCATCGTCACACTGCACGTGATCGACGAAAGCAAGAAGGTGACCATCGCCTACGAGTACCAGAATCCGGCGATCCAGCCTTACTACTGGCGGTTCACGGATTTCTGGGGCTATGGATGGGGCTCGCCCTATGTGCCCACCGAGGTGACGACGACGACGATCCTGCGCATCGAGACGCTGGTGTATTCGCTCAAGCGTGATGCCCTGTTGTGGGCGGGCACCAGTCGCACGAGCGAAAGCGCGAAGGTGTCCCGCCTGGTCGAGGAAGTGGCGGACGCGGCGGCCCATGAGATGACCAAGCAAGGGCTGCTGATCGCCAGCCGAACGCGGTGATGGCTCCGGCCTCCGTCAGGCTTTCGCCACGTACGCAGCGCACCAGCCCTTCTCGTTCACGGACTTGCCCGAAAAGATCAGGCAGGGCCCGTATTCGGATCCCGGCTGCCGGGTGAACTGGCGGCAATTCCCGCAGGTCTGGCCCGGCTTGTGCTGCTGCGCCTTCTGCGGTTCGAGTTTCGCCGCGTCCTCGACGTAACCGAGGGCGCTCGCGGTCGGATCGTCCGGCGCCACATGCGGGAGCTCGGCCGCCCTCGACCCCTTCACCACCAATGAGGCGGCGAAGGCGCCCGCGCACAAATCAAGGAATCGACGACGATCGTTGGCGTTGTTCATGGCGTGATCCCGTCAACGCGTCTGGTAACGGTGGAAAACGTAGTCCTTCGATTTTACCGCCACGTGGCATACGTGGCCGCAGTCGGACTTGGCGGCGTCAGCCGTCATCTTGCCGATGGCGTTGTCGTGATTGAAGACCGCGTATCCCCAGCCGCCGGTCGCAGGAAAGCGCTTGTTGTCCTTCTCCATGAAGAAAGCCTGCGTGGGAGCATCTGGCACATCGACTACGAATGGCGCCTCCCTGCTCTTCTTGAAAGTCCACTGGAGTTTCGCGGCCTTCGAGCCTTCCGGGAACGGCTGGCCATTGCCCGGAATGCCGGCCTTGTACGCCTTGATCATGGTCGGATTGCCGACGATGACCTTCAGCTCTTTCTCGGTGCGGGCGGAAGAGATCATCGCCCAGTCTTCATATCCCTTGAAGTCGGAGAACGCGACGCCGCTCGGCGATTTCAACGAGTATTTGTCCGCCTCCTGCGCGTAGACAACTGCGCCGGCCACGCCGGCGAGCGTCGTAATGAGAAATGCGATCTTGAGCGCGCTCTCGTACTTCATGGTGGATCCTCCCGTCAACGAGGGGCACCAACCTACCAGCCATGACGCCGATGACGATTGGACGAAAGTATCGGCTCACTGCGCCGTGTAACCGCCGTCCAGTGGCAGCGCCGCACCGATGAGGTAGCTGGACCTGTCGGAGCAAAGCCAGACGACCGCGTCGGCGATCTCACTGGCCTTGGCGATGCGGCCGATGGGGTGGCTGTCGACGACACGACTCGCGAAATCCCTGGACGCCTCGAGCAGCTTTGCGATCGACGGAGTGTCGACGAGTCCCGGACAGATGGCATTGATTCGAATGCCGCGTTTCGCGTACTCGATCGCCGAGCTCTTCGTCATGCCGATTTCGGCGAATTTCGTCGCCGAATAACCGGAGTAGCCGGCGATGCCGACCAGGCCGGCACCCGAAGAGATGTTGACGATCGATCCAAAGGCCTGGGTCTGCATCTGCAGCAGTTCGTACTTCATGGACAGGAACATCCCGCGCACATTGGTCGCGATCATCTGGTCGAAAGTCTGCACTGAGTAGTCAGCGGTCAACGCGAAGTGGTCACCGCCAACGATACCGGCACTGTTCACCGCGAAGTCGAGCTTGCCGCTGTCGCCGACCGCCGCCTTCACGGCGGCGGCCACGGTCGATTCCACCGTGACGTCGCAAACGGCGTAGCGCGCGTTGCCGCCGATGGCTTCGATGGCGCACACCGTATCCTCCAGCGTGGCAGCCGTCCGGCCGGCAACGGTCACCGTGCAGCCTTCGGCGGCCAGCCCGAGCGCCGCCGCGCGTCCGATGCCCGTGCCGCCACCGGTGACGAGCGCCGTCTTTCCCGTGAACTGCTTTCGCATGGGCGTGGCACCGTTGCCGCGGTCGGTGGTCGTCGTGGATTTGTCGCTCATCGCCTTCTCCCGTTCGTGTGTCCGGCATTGGAGCACCAGCTTGTTCGTGCATGCATTGGACGATCGTATCGCGCCCTGACAACGCTGCTTCGTCTCGCCGATCGCCCTCGCAGCGCCGCCGGCGGTCGCGCTGCAGGTTCATCGTCTGGCCTAACAAGAAAGGCGCGATCGCACGATGGTTCTCATGGATACGAAAGCATCACCGGAAAAAAAGGCGGACGGCGCCATGGGGAGGGAAGAGGCGCCGTCCGCCGCACCGTCAACGTATGGCGCGGAACATCGCGAGAAGTCCGTGACCGTTGACCTCGTTGAAGCGGGCGAGCTCGGGGTGGGTTTGCTCGGTCCAGCCTCGCTGAGTCCGTTGGATTCGCTAAACGATGTTGTAGGTCGTGGAGATGTTGCCGTGCACGGCCTTGGAGTACGGACAGAGGCCCTGCGAAGCCGTGACGATGGATTCGACCAGGTCGCGCGGCAATCCAGGTACGCGGATGTTGAGACGTCCCTGGATCGTGTATCCGTCATCGCCGAGCAGCAGATCCACTTCGGCGTCGATCGCGGTCTCGGGCGGCAGTGTCACCTTCAGCCTGCGCGCCGCGAGGCTCATCGCGCCTTCGAAGCACGCGGACCAGCCGGCGGCGAACAGTTGCTCGGGATTGGTGCCGGAACCGGGCTTGCCGGGGACCGTGTGGCGTATCGCCAGCCGGCGGTCGTCGCTCGCGGAGTCGCCGCCGTCGCGGCCACCCGTGGTGTGGACGCGGGCGGTGTAGATGACGCGCGCGGGCCTGGCGCCGGCGACTTCTGTGGCTGCGGTGTTCATGAGCGCTCCTGGGTAGATAGCAGGTGCGTCATGGCACCAGACCCGGCGCTCAGTGGCGATTGCCCCAAGGTATAGGCCCATACCTAGGTATGGCCGGACAGGCTATCTACTTCGCGGATCGCCTTCGCAAAGGCCGCGGGCGCCTCCTGCGGCAGGT
This sequence comes from Steroidobacteraceae bacterium, assembly GCA_035995425.1. Classification (GTDB taxonomy): domain Bacteria; phylum Pseudomonadota; class Gammaproteobacteria; order Steroidobacterales; family Steroidobacteraceae; genus CADEED01. Next base: position 12,841 of record DASYKM010000084.1, on the reverse strand, counting down.
TGTGACCGATGCCGCCGGTGAGATCGTGATGGGAGTATCGGCCCGTGTACTTCCTGGCATAGGCCGATGGCTCCGGATGGGGCGCGCCATTCGCGTCGCCTTCGAGCGTCACGGCGGGTACTTCGATTGGAGGCGCCTCCGCCAGGCGTCTTTCCAGCTCGTCGTATTGCGGCTCGCCCGGGACCAGCCCGAGCCGCCAGCGATAGTTGTGGATCACCACCGCGACGTGGTCGGGGTTGTCGAGTGATGCCGCGCTCCGTTCGAACGTCGCGTCGGCGAACTTCCATCGCGGCGAGGCGATCTGCCAGATGAGCCGCGCGAATTCTCGGCGATTCTCTTCGTAACCGAGGCGGCCACGCTCCGTGGCGAAGTAGTACTGGTACCACCACTGGAGCTCGGCCTTGGGCGGCAGCGGCACCTTGCCAGCAGCCTGGCTGCCGATCAGATAGCCGCTCACGGCGACGATGCCTTTGCAGCGATCGGGCCACAGTGCCGCGATGATGTCGGCGGTGCGCGCGCCCCAGTCACAGCCGGCAACGATGGCCTGCGGAATCTTCAGCGCGTCCATCAACGCGATGACATCGAGGGCGAGCGCCGCCGGTTGTCCGTTGCGCAGCGTGTCGTCGGACAGAAAGCGCGTCACGCCGTAGCCGCGCAGATAGGGGACGATCACCCGGAATCCTTCGGCGGCCAACAGAGGGGCGACGTCGCCGTAGGTGTGAATGTCGTAAGGCCAGCCGTGCAGCAGGACGACCGCCGGACCATCGATGGGTCCGGCCTCGGCGTAACCGACATTCAGGAGCCCGGCCTCGATCTGCTTCAGCGCGGCGAACGACTGATTCGATCTTGATTTGACCGTGGTGGCCTCGGCGAGAGCAGTCGAAACAAATGGAGTGGTGGCGATCGTCATGGCGCCTCCGGCGAGCAAGCGGCGACGATCACCGTTGAATGCTTCGCGCATGGTTCACCGGCACTGATGGGCTATTGCCAATCGGAGCAGACGTGCGCGCGTGAATCGATTGCACGAAAGTATCGCGCTGGTTGGAGCACCGGGAATCCGTCGATACCAACGTGTAATCGCATGTCTGCTGAAACGTGCCCACTGTCGTCGGAGGAGCATGAACCCCCGCCTGGTTCAACAGGAGACGTCATGAATCAGATCGACAAGAAGGTGAGCTTCCGCAATGTCGACGGAGTGTCCACCCGTTTCGTGGAGAGCCAGTCGAGGAAAGTGGACGCATTGTTGCTGAGTGGTTTTGATGAGATGGAGCATGCCTCCCAAGAGCAAATCCCCTGAGGCAGCTCACGTGACTCACGCAATGCATCGGGTGCTGGTCGTCGAAGGCGATCAAGGCATACGCGACGAGCTGCGCGCTCTGCTGACTGCTGCCAGCTATCGATTCGTCGGAGCACAGACCGGATCGCGCGGTGAGATCGAAGCGCGGAACCACAGGCCGGACCTGATGATTGCCGGTCTCGAGTTGCCCGATTGCGATGGCATCGACTTGATCCGTCGAGTGCGCGCCTGGTCCGCCGTGCCCGTCATAGCGATTTCGTTGCACTCGAGCGAGACACAGAAAATCACCGCTTTGGATGCCGGCGCCGATGACTACGTCACCACACCATTCGGCACCGCAGAACTGCTGGCGCGCGTGCGGGCGGTGCTTCGCCGCAGCGCGACCGGCACTCTGCGGTCGTGGGAAATCCAGATCGGTGAACGCGTAATCGATCTGGCCCGTCGGGAACTGCGTGGCGCTGACCCCCAGAATCGCCTGACGCCACTGGAATTTCGCTTGCTCGAGAATCTCGCGCGGAAGTCCGGAGACGTCATCAATCACGACTGCTTGATACGCCAGGTTTGGGGTACCGCACAATCGAGCGATACGCGCGGTCTTCGCGTTTGCATTCGCAATCTGCGAGCCAAGCTCGAGCCAGACGCAAAGCGGCCCAGGTACCTCGTAACGGAACGCGGCTTGGGTTACCGACTGCGCGTCGACGGCGCGGGAGTTTCTGTCCGAAGCTGAGGACCGGACTAGGGGAGGCTGTGGCGAATGGCGCCTCAGTTTGGATAAATCGGGCTCGATGCCGCTCGAGCTGAGCGAAATCACGATCAAGGCACATCGCAGCGCCGCGATGCGCAAGATGGCAGCGCACTCCCTCGCCGATCTGGTGCGCATGGCCGACGCGGTCCCCGAGGTCTCATCCTTGCTTGGCACTGCGCACTCGGCGTCAGGCCGCAGAGATTCAACCCGGTAGGAGTCGAGACGATCGTGCTGGACGACACCTTCGTCCTATCGAAGACCGTTCGTGCGTCTGCTTTGATCCAAAGCGGTTCGTAAACAACATCCGAAGAGTCGGTCATGATGTTTCAGACTTCGCTGCGGCATGCCGCCCTGGAGGAGTGATCGTGTCATTGCATCTGGAAACTCTCACCGTGCGCCAGGAAGGCGCCGTGATGTTCGCGGAGATTTCCGCACCGCCCATGAATCTGCTCGGACCCGAACTGGTCCGCGACCTCGTCGCGCTCATTCAACGTGCCGAGGCGGACGACACCTTGCGGGTGCTCGTATTCAAGAGCGCCGACCCGGACTATTTCATCTCACACGTCGACGTGACGAGATTCAAGGACTATAGAGCCGAGGCGGCGAAACTCACTGGCGAGCCATCGCTAGGTCTGATGTTTCGCCATTTGAGCACCAGTCGCCTCATCAGCATTGCGCAGATCGAAGGACGCGTGCGTGGCGTCGGCAGCGAGTTCGTAATGGCCTGCGATATGCGGTTCGCCGCGAAAGAGACTGCGATCTTCTGCCAGTTCGAGCCGGCGTTTGGCGTCATTCCCGGCGCAGGCGGCGCTCAACATCTCGCGCGCCTCATCGGTCGCGCACGTGCGCTCGAGGTCATGCTGAGCGCGGAGGACTACAGCGCGGAATTGGCCGAGAGGTACGGCTGGATCAACCGTGCATTGCCCGCCGACACACTGGGCGAATTCGTTGGCGCACTCGCGCGGCGCATTGCCGGATTTCCCGCCAGCGGACATGCGGTGGTGAAGGAACGGGTAAACACGATCGCGCTTCCATCGGTCGAAGACCTGCGCCGCGATTCCGATCTGTTCGGTGACGGCGTGCGGCAAGCGGAATTCCAGAACCGGATGGCAGCCGCAGTGAAGCGCGGATTCCAGACTCGGGATGCCGAGCTGACGCTTCCAAGAATACTGGAGCATGCCGAGCGTTAACTGCCGTGGTTGCGGATTCGCGGAGTGGTCGTGGCGCACACGACGATCAAGCGTTGGGTCCGGCGGCGGAATCCGATGGATGGCCTCTCGACGTCCTACTCCACAGCGAGCGACTTCGGTGCTCTGGTTTACGCGTTGTCCGACCGTACACAGGCGGCCAACGAGATGTAGTCGAAGCCTGATCTTTGCAGGAAATTTCATGAACCAGTTTTCCAACGCCGTGACGGTGGCGACGGCATCCGTGATGCTGGCTGCCATCACGGGTTGCGGTGATATCGGCTATCAAACGAACCCGGCGCCAGATTCCATTTCGCCACCGCCACAAATTCCCACGCCTGCTCCAGCTCCTGCACCGGCGCCGGCACCGGCACCGGCACCTGCTCCGTCACCGCCTCCGCCGACTCCTCCGGCCACACCACCGGTGTCCACCACGATCCAAGACCTCACTGATGGACACTCGGTCGGCAGCAATCGCTGGCCCAGCCCGCAAACCGATGGAACTCCGATTGGTCGCTTCAACTGCATCATCAATCCCCCGCAGGCGCTCGTCTTTTACGCGCATCTTTCGATTCTCGTGAACAACGAGCCGCAGAAGATTCCGACGTATCTCGGCGCCGCTCCCAAGCCCCCAACGCATTGCTTTTACGCGATACACACGCACGATTCGTCGGGCAAGATTCATGTGACGCCAGCGGCGCCGGGCATCTTTACGTTGGGCGAGTTGTTCGAGATCTGGGGGCAGCCGTTGACCAACACAAATGTCGCGGGTGTCACAGGTCTACCAGTCGAAATCTATGTCACCGACAATGGGATTTCGACCAAAGTTGAAGACGCCGACTGGAGCAACATCGAACTCAGGGCTCATCGCGAGATCACGATCGAGCTTGGCACGCCCCTCGCGGAGATTCCAAACTTCACCTGGGCGGACTGACTCCCGGTAGCTAGCGGGCAGTCAACCTGCTTTGCAAGGCGTTCTCATCTCTCGGATGATTTGCTCTTGCGCACGAATGGAAGCTTGCGTATCCGGGATGATGAAAATATCAGTCCACTGATACTGCCGTCAGGGTCGCGGTTGAATTGCAGTGCCCCGCCTCCCGGTATCGCAAAGCTGCTATCGGACACTTGCAAGAGCGCAAATGGCTGGTTGCGTCCGACGTTGGCGACCATTTGCTCGCCAAGAACCTCCAGGCGCATTTCCGTGTCCGCTTCCTGGCTGTAGTAGGTGCCCGCGAGTTGCGTCAGCAATTCTTGCCCCGCTGTCGGCACGGTGATTCTCAGTCCCACGAGGTCGCCCTGCGCTCGATGCAGTGTCACGCGACTGACGGCCCCATCCTTTTCGCGGCTGAATATCATTTTGACGTCGTCGCCTTTGGGGAAGAACTCGGATTCGGACAGAGCAAACACCTCGGCCGGCGATTGTCCGATGGGCAGGGCGAAGTAACGACCATCCTGGCGTGCAAAGCGTAATACGTTGAATTGACCGTTGGTCTCGATCAGATACTCGCCCACGTAGGCGTCGAAAACCTCGGGATCAATCTTTACCTCGATGGGCGTCTTCCCCAATGTCGGTGGCGGCTGCAATACATCGACCAGATAGATATCGGCGATCTGAGTCGCGAGGCCGAAGGCATTCGCCGAGGCGACATTGCAGAGAACGCTCACGGAAAAATGTTGCCTGGGAAATCGCAGGAGCTCCGTGCGGAACCCGTGATACGACCCGCCATGGGATTCGATCGGTATGCCGCGGTACTCACCGAACATCAGGCCGAAGCCGTACGGCACGCGCTCCCCAGAGGGAAGCGCGCCGGCTGTTCTCATCAGCTGACTCAGCGTCTTGCCGCCCACACGGTTCGTGTAGAAATTCTCGTCCCAGCGCGCGAGGTCACGCACCGTGGTAAGGAGATTGCCGTCGCCGACCGTCTGCGTGTCGCGCGGTACCGCTACGAACTTGTCAGGCTCCGAAGGGAAGTAGCTGTTCGCGAGGCGGGCTGGATCCTCTTTCAAGCTTGCGGCGTATCGCGTCGAATGCATCTGCAGCGGGTCGAAAATTCGGGTGCGCGAGACGGAGGCGAGAGATTGTCCGCTCACGCGTTGAGTGAGTTCCGCCAGCAGCACATAGTTGGAGTTGCTGTAAGCGAACTGGCTGCCGGGCGGAAAGTCGAGCCCTCTCTGACGCGCAAGCAGCGTGACGACGCCGCGATTGTCGATCGCCTCAACGCCTCGCAGCGCGTTGAGTTCCGTGTAGTCCCGTATGCCGCTTTCGTGGTGTATCAGGTTCCCGAGGGTGATCGGCACGTCAATGGGCAATTCCGGAAAACGAACGCGGACGTCGTCCGTCAGAGCGAGCTTGCGATCGAGCATCAGCAGACCAATGGTCGCCGCAGTGAACTGTTTGGTCATCGAGGCAATATCGAAAACAGTGTCCGGCGATAATGTAATGCCGCGCGCAACATCGGCGAGTCCATAGCCCTGCGCGTAGAGCAGCTTTCCCTGCGACATCACGCCGGTGACGCAGCCCGGAGAGTCTGCCTTGGCCCAGGCGGAAAAGAGCGCATCGACCTGCGCCGTCCGGGCATCGCCGGCAGTGTGATCCGGTGCCGCTGCAGCGAACGGAATATGCAGGGCCAGCAGAAGCACTCTCCACCGGCCACGCACGAGCCTATGAGTCATGGCGGATCACTCCTTGGTCGTTGCCCGAAATGGCGCAAGCTTGACAGTCAATGGCAATGTGTATCAGTCTATGGGTACACATAGACTTTTGGCAAGCGTCGTGGAAATCAAGATCAACACTGCCGATGGCCTGCCTATCTACCGGCAGATCGTCAATCAGATTCGCTACTCGGTGGCTTCCGGCCTGCTCGAACCTGGCGAGGAGTTGCCGACCATTCGTGCTTTGGCGCTTAAACTCAAGGTCACGCCGAACACCATCGTCAAGGCTTATGCGGAGCTGGAAGCGGCGGGGGTCGTTCAAAAGCGTCATGGCTCCGGAACTTTTGTGTCCGGCGAGCGCACCCGACTTGCGGACCGCGAGCGGCGACGCGTGATCGAACAGCGAATAGATGCGCTATTGACCGAAGCGCATCACCTGGGTTTCACGTTGGAGGAGTTGTTCAAGCTCATTCACCGCCGGCAGGCGCTCATGTCGAGCGGCAGGGCAGAAAGCAAGGCGAAGGATGCGGGCTGATCATGACTACCCTGGTTGAAGTTAGCGGATTGTCCCGCCGTTTCGGCTCCACCATCGCTCTGCAGGATGTGAGCTTCAGGGCCGAGGTAGGCTTGGTACACGGCCTGGTAGGCGTCAACGGCGCGGGAAAGACGACCCTCATCCGGCACCTTCTCGGACTGTTACGGGTGCAGGCAGGCGAGGTTCGCGTGTTCGGCCGCGATCCCGTGCGCGAGCCCGTCGCGGTACTACGGCGGGTTGGCTATCTATCGGAGCAGCGCGAGCTTCCCGAATGGATGCGCCTCGGTGAGCTGCTGCGTTACACGCAGGCCTATCATCCGAGCTGGGATCAGCGTTATGCCGATCGGTTGCTCGACACTTTTGGCCTCGATCGCCGCAAGAAATTTGGAGAACTATCCAAGGGCATGCGAGCGCAGGCCGGACTCGTCGTGGCGGTCGCGCACCGGCCGGAATTGCTCATCCTCGATGAGCCTTCCAGCGGACTGGACGTGGTAGTTCGTGAGGACATCCTCAGTGAGATCGTTCGCACGGTCGCCGAAGACGGTCGCACAGTCATTTTCTCGTCGCATCTGCTCCACGAGGTCGAGCGGATGTGCGATCACGTGACCGTGATGCAGGAGGGCAGGGTTGCCCTGCAAGGGCCGCTCGATGAGATCCGGGGCATGCATTTGATCAGCCAGGTCCGTTTCGCGAAGCCATTGGATGGCATCCCGAATTTCGACGGTGCCCTGTCGATTTCGGGTGAGGGCCGCTCCTGGAGCGTCCTTCACGCGTCTTCGCTCGAATCATTCCGTGATGTCGTGGCGCGCTTGGGCGCCGAGGTCCCGGAGTCGCGCAACGCAACTCTCGAGGAGATTTTCATTGCGCGCGTTGGGCGCTCGCGCCAGCGTCAGGAAGCCGCATAAGCCCCATGTGGAATCCGACAATCGCTGTGCTGTGGGAGTCGTGGCGGTCTACTCGTCGTCGGTTGTTATCGACTACAACCGTCTGCGCGTTGGGCGGTTGGCTGTTGTTGAGAGACACGTCCGGGCAGGGCCCGGCATTTCTGATCTATCTCATATTGTTCTCATTGGCTGCGATGGTGGCGCTGTCGATGCCTTTGATCGGTACTCGCGCCGGCTTTCCTTTTTCCCACGTCTTCGCACGGCCGATACGCACGACGGTCCTTGTCGCTGTGCCTTTGGTCTACGTTTGCGTAGCTAGCGCGGCTTCCTACCTGGTTCCCGCCGCCATCCTGCGTGTGACAACCGGTGTGCCATTCCCCCTGGCGACCGTCGGGACATTGATTGCCGGATTGGGTGCAATCGCGGCTGGCTGTAGCTGGTTTACCCGCAGCAAGTCGGCCCGATCGGCCGCGGCCGCGGCGGCATTCGTCGGCGCCAACGTGCTGCTCGGTTGGCTGGATCCTTTCAACGGCGCAAGCACCACACCCGGTACAGGCCCACCCCAGTTGCACTCCCAGCTATGCGTGCTGTCCCGGATGGATTACCTGGCGATAGTTGTTGTCATCGGTGCTATCTATTGGTGGATTCTTCTGGGCGTCTCACGTCAGCGTCACGGTGACGATGTGCCGTCTTCGCATACGAGCGCCGCCGAGAAGCCACGTCGGCGCCAAGGAGATATCCTGGAAATCCTCCGCAACAAGTGCGTCGACTTGTTTCAGTGGCATTGTCCGGTTTCATCGCCAATGGCGGCAGAGATCTGGCTCGAATTGCAATTGTATGGAATTGCGGTGCTGGTGATGGGTGTGCTCCTAGCCCTTTGCGTCCCAGCACTGCTGCTTCTCGCGAACGTGTCGCGGATGGGAATCCCGCTGGCGCTCGCCCTGCTCACGTTGATCGGCCCGTTGATGACCGGCGTCAGCGCGTCGATCTGGAATCGGCGCAACTCGTGGCGCGCCCAGGTTGGCGCATTCGAAGCCGCCCGCCCGATAGGGACAGCCAGGCTCATCGGGGTGCAGATACTCGTTACCAGCGTCTGCATTTTCGGCGCATGGAGTCTCATCCTGTTCAGTTTCTGGGCGTCGGTTCCGCTGCTCACAGAGACGCATGACTTCGATTCGCTGCGAATGTTCGTGATCGAAGTCACCCAGCAATTCGGGATTCGGCTTGCTCCTCGCGTTGCTGTCGGATTCATTTTGCTTGCCACCCTTCTTGCGTTGCTGGCGGCAATCCGGGCGTTCGCGAGCTCGTATGGGTGGCGTCTGTGGTTCGGCGCTTTGGGTCTGGTCGTGTACTCAGTCGTCGTTGCAATTGCGGTCGCTGGCGGGTTGGTGGGCGGTGCCGCGATTGGCATACACCTTTGGGCGATCGCCATTGCAATACCTGTAGGAACAGCTTGGGTCTTCAGAAGCGCACTGGCCGGCGGAGTTCTAACATCACGCCAGCTGACCGTGGCATCGCTCGGCTGGCTGCTTTTCGCGGTTCTCTATCTGGATTTCCTGCGAGCTTGCGGCGTGATGGCGGCGGCACCGGCGCTAGGAGCGTTGGCGTTTGCGTCGACGCTGTTGCCTCTGACGGCTGTCGGGCTTGCCCCGTGGTCTTTGAGCCTGATCCGCCATGCCTGACTGGAGATCGCATCTCAAGGAATGAACCTGGAGCCCTGCGGCGTACGAAGTATTGCCCTCGCTCCATTTTCGTGGTGGCAAATTCGGGGACCTGAGGGGGATTACGTGCGTGGGCCGAAACCCGCACGTCATTGCTCTCGTCGGCGCCATCGGTCCGGAGATTGTCCGAATGCTTTCTTGAATGCCAGCGACAAGTGAAACGCAGAACTGAATCCGAGTTGCTCGGCAATCTCGCTGAGTTTTGTGTTCCGCTCGGAAAGCATTCGCCGCGCACGCACCAGCCTCAATCTCATCACGTAAGCCCACGGAGCAAATCCGGTATGCCGGCGGAAGAGACGGCGAAAGTGCGAGTACGCGATTCCTGATTTCTGCGCTAGCGCGGCGATGTTCACCGGCTGCGTATGATTGGCGGCGAGGTAACGTTCTGCCTCGATCACGGTGCGGATTGCAGCGGTCGGCTCGGAACCGGTATCGCGAATACGAGCCCATGCCGCGAGGACACCCATCGCGCGCGCCGTAAGTTCAGGATCGAAACCGCTGCCGGCGGCGCGGGCGCGCGCATGCACCGTCTCGAGCGCGACGCCGACTCCGGATCTTTCCGAATCGCGCTGCAGCGCCGCAGCGGCATTGAATAGACCGCTCCGCTGCAGTCGCCGGAGCATGGGGCCCGACACTTCGATCCAGCTTTCGATCCATCCAGTCCTTGGATCGGGACGATATCGGTGCCAGACACCCGGAAGGACGGCAAATGCCGATCCGGGCGAAATTTTTCGTTTGCCGGTCTGGCGAGATTCAAACCACCCCGTACCTGCGGAAATGAAAACAATCTGCAGCACTTTCAGGCGGCGGCCGTGCTCCCAATCGAAATCATGGTCCGCGGGGTGACGAGCCGGAGGATAGGCGGAGCCCGCCGCCACGACCGTGAAGCCGCAGGCGGTCACGCCGAAACCCCACGCGTTGCTAGCCGCATCGGACGCGAAGTAGCGAAAGTAGTTTTGAGATGACGGAGGCATTTTGTATATGGCGAAGATCACTGTAGCGATTCCGCCGCAAAGATCAATGCAGCACTCTCGACATATGGTCACAAGGCCGCTCCGGGTGGGACTCTTCAGCATCGGACTCGAGGCTTATTGGACGCAATTCGCGGGACTGCGGGAGCGGCTCGAATCGTATCGAGCGCGGGTCAGCGCGAAGCTTGCGCGTAGCGGCGTGGAAATCGTCGACGTGGGACTCATCGACCATGCCGAGCGGGCGTTTTCTGCGGGCCGGGAGCTGCGCAGCGCTGACGTCGACTTGATCTTTCTTCACGCAACCACGTATGCCCTGTCGTCGACAGTCTTGCCGGTGGTGCAAAGAGCGAAAGTTCCGGTGATCGTGCTCAACCTCGCGCCGGCAGCTTCAATCGACTATGCGGCAGTCAATGCTCTGGGAGACCGCACGCAAATGACCGGGGAATGGCTGGCGCATGGCGGAGCCTGCCCGGTCCCCGAGATTGCGAACGTCTTCAAGCGAGCCAATGTGCGATTCCACCAGGTCACGGGTGTTCTCGACGACGATCCCGAGTGCTGGAACGAGATCGATGCCTGGCTGGATGCAGCCCGTGTCGCGGCTTCCATGAATGGCAATCGCCTTGGACTCATGGGCCACACCTACAGTGGAATGCTCGACATCGAGTCGGACGCGACGCTGCAGTCCATCACGTTTGGTACACACATCGAACATCTCGAAGTGGACGAACTCTCCGCGCTGCGGAGCGAGGTCGATCCCGTCGATGCGATGGCGAGGCGCGCGGATTTTTCGCAGCATTTCGATTTGCAGGATGATTGTCCGGAGGCCGACCTGCTCGATGCCGCAGTGACCTCCGTCGCGCTGGACCGGTTGGTTGCGGCGCACCGGCTCGGCTCGCTGGCCTATTTCTATCGAGGAGCGCGCGGCTCGGTCAACGAAACAACCATCTCGTCGATCATTCTCGGCACCTCGATGCTGACGGCGCGCGGCGTGCCCGTGGCCGGCGAATACGAAGTGAAAAACGTGCAGGCGATGAAGATCCTGGATTTGTTCGGCGCGGGTGGGTCCTTCACCGAGTTCTACGCGATGGACTTCAAGGACGACGTCGTGCTCATGGGACACGATGGCCCCGGTCATATCGCGATTGCGCAGGGCAAGACCAAAGTGCGGCCGCTCAACGTCTATCACGGCAAGGTGGGTCGCGGAGTATCCGTAGAGATGTCGGTCAGGCATGGGCCAGTGACCCTTCTGTCGGTCATCGAAGTTGCCGGCGGCAAACTCGGGCTCCTGTGCGCGGCGGCAGAATCCGCGCCCGGTCCGATCCTCGAGATCGGGAACACCAATAGCCGCTACAGGTTCGCCTGTGGCGCGCGCGAATTCGTCAATCGCTGGAACGCGCATGGACCGGCCCATCATTGCGCCGTGGGCACGGGGCACATCACGGATCGCATCGAAAAACTCGGCGCATTGCTGGGCATCGAGACGATTCGCGTCGTGTGAACATGACCCCATCACCGATCATCGGCGTTTCCTTGCATTGGCTCGGCGGACTGGCGGCCGCGAGCTTCTACCTGCCATTCCGTCGCGTGAAGCGCTGGTCGTGGGAAACCTACTGGATCGTGGGCGGATTCTTCAGCTGGATCTTCGCACCGTGGGTCGGGGTGCTGGCGCTCACCAATGATTTTGTCGGTGTGCTCGGCCGTGCGCCGGCCGACGTCCTGTTCTATAGCTGGCTGTTCGGAGCGCTGTGGGGTGTCGGTGGCCTCACTTTCGGTCTCTCCATGCGCTACCTCGGCATGTCACTAGGCTATGGCGTTGCACTCGGCACCTGTGCCGTCTTTGGGACGCTGCTTCCACCGATCTTCAGAGGTGACATCGGCGCGATCGCCACGACCTCGGCTGGCCGGATCACTTTGCTAGGCATCCTCATTGCTGCATCGGGCATCGCACTTTCCGCAATCGCCGGCTGGCGCAAGGAGCGCGAGCTTCCGGTTGCGCTGAAGCAGGCGACTATCCGGGAGTTCGATTTCAGGAAGGGCATGCTCGTTGCGTTGTCCTGCGGAGTTCTGAGTGCCTGCATGGCATTCGCGCTCGATGCGGCGGCACCTCTCGCCACATTGTCGGCGGCAGCGGGTACTCCGGCGCTCTGGACCGGCTTGCCGAAACTCGTGGTCATCTTGGCGGGAGGGTTTTGCAGCAATGCGCTTTGGTGTTTCGTGCTCATCTTGCGCAATCGCACGACTCGCGAGGTTGTTGCGGTGGACAAATTGCCCAGCTACAAGATGCCATGGTTCGCGAATTCGCTTTTTTGCGCGCTCGCCGGCGTCACGTGGTACCTGCAGTTCTTTTTCTACACGATGGGCGAAACCCAGATGGGGAAATTCCGCTTCTCGTCGTGGACGCTGCATATGGCGAGCATCGTCCTCTTCAGCACGATATGGGGCCTTTTGCTCAAGGAATGGCGGGGAACGCGGCCTGCAACACGTTGGTTCATTGCCGCCGGAATCGCCGTGTTGATCATGTCCACGCTCATCGTGGGATTCGGCAATCATCGAGCAGCGTCCAATGGTTAGGACACGTGGTGCGGCCATGAGAAGTTTGGCGGCTCTGTCCTTCGCCGTCCTCGTCACTGCCTCGCCGGCACAGATACCCGCGAACCCGGAGCGCAGCGCCATCGACCGCGTGTGGAGCGGCCATAGCGTGCGGTTTTCGCTGGAAGTGACGGAGCGCGCGGTGTTCGTCGGTTATTACGATGCGAGTCGCCAGTTGACCGTCGCCACGCGGCCGCGCGAAAGCGCGAGCTGGACGTATCGGCGGCTCGACTCGTGGACCGGGTGGGACAGCCATAACT
>DASYKM010000083.1:0-1651 GCA_035995425.1 Steroidobacteraceae bacterium | reverse complement strand
GCTGGTGGCCGCAGGCGGCGGACTGCTGCGACTGCCGCATCGCATCCCCTATCAGAAGGCGCTCGAGTTGGCGCTCACCGGCGACAGCTTCACCGCAGAAGAGGCTGCCCAGTGGGGCTTCGTGAACGTGCTCACCGAACCCGGGGAGGCGCTGGCGGGAGCGCTGGCCCTTGCCGAGCGCATCACCAAGAACGGTCCGCTGGCGGTCGCGGTGACCAAGGAGGTCATCGTGAAGTCCGCGGGGTGGAGTGAGGCCGAGATGTGGCGCAAGCAGCAGGAACTCATCCTGCCGGTGTTCTCGTCCAAGGACGCGATGGAGGGCGCAACGGCCTTCGCGGAGAAGCGCGCGCCCAACTGGACCGGTTCCTGACGGTCCAGGACGAGCCGAGGCGTCCACCAAGTCAAGGAGCGATGCGATGGCGACCGCGAAGGATGCCCGCGAGTGGGCGCGGCACGGATTGCGCGGCATCGGTGACTCGCTGTACACGCCGTTCCGGGGGAAGGACGGCGACGACATCGACTGGGCCGCCTACCGCACCCTGGTGCGATACTGCGTGGCAGATCTTGGTCACGAAATGCTCTGGTGCACCAGCGGTCTGGCTGAGTTCTGGGCATTGACGCTCGATGAGCGCAAGCGCCTGCTCGAGGTGGCGATCGAGGAGGCGCGGGCGGCCAACCCGGACGTCGTGATTCAGGCGTGCACGTCGGCGACGGCCGCCAAGGACTGCCTGGACCTGACCCGGCATGCGCAGGAGGCGGGCGCGGACATCGTGTACATCCAGACCCCCGTGATGGAGACACATGGCGGTGAAGGCGTGCTGAACTTCTTCCGGTACATCGCCGATCGCACCGACATCGCGCTCGGCATGTTCAACTCCCCGTCCTCGGGCTACGTGCTGACCGCGCAGGAGAGCGCGCGCATCGCCGCCGAGATCCCCGCGGTGTGCGCCACCAAGGAGGGCGCCTTCCGGCCGGCGAACAGCCGGCGCCTGCACGATCTGGCGCCGGACCTGCTGATCTGGGAATGCGACCTGACGATCTATCGGGCCGGCTGGTTGCGCGACGGGATCGTCTGCGGTGCGCAGCTCGGCACTGCGGGTTACCTGTTCGAGACCCCTGCGCGTCGGCTCGTCACCGAGTACTGGAACCTGATCTGGGACGGCAAGCTGATCGAGGCGATTGACTACGCGCACGTGACCGGCATGGATCGATTCGAGCTCGATCGCGGGCCCTGGTACACCTGCTATCCGGGCCGCCCGGACTACTTCACGCACTGGGGTGGCGCGTTCAAATACGCCGCGTCCGTGCTCGGTCTGCCGATTGGCGACTATCCGCACTCGCGCCCACCGCAGGCGGTTCTGCCCGAAGCCGCGAAGACGCAGATCAGACAGGCTTACGAGCGTCTCGGGCTGGTCGATTCATGACCCGTAATCGCGCTGCGGAAGGCGCTACCGATAGGTGTACAGTATGTGCATACTTCCAGTTGGGGCCGTATTCGAGCAGGTGAGGCTGGCGCATTGACCGCTCCCGATCAGAAGAGCCCGGTGCTCTACGACCCACGTGACAGCGGGGTGGCCGTGGTGACGCTCAATCGGCCCGAGCGGTTGAACGCGTGGGGCGGCGGACTCGCGGCAGAGTTCTACCGGTGCAT
>DASYKM010000082.1:0-39136 GCA_035995425.1 Steroidobacteraceae bacterium | reverse complement strand
GGGCCCGTTGTGGTCGTTCATCTTGCGCTTCGGTCCGCCGCGCTGGTCGCAATACGTGGTTCGCAACTGGTCCGGGCAGCGGCTGGTCATCGCCATTCCGTACCTGTGGCTGCTGGTCTTCTTCCTGGTCCCGTTCCTCATCGTCCTCAAGATTTCGTTCGCGGAATTCTCGCCGCTCGGACGGCCACCCTACGAGCCGGTATTCCAGTGGCTGGAAGAGGGCGCGCTGCAGATCAAACTGCTGGTCGGCAGCTACGTGTACCTGTTCAACGAGCCGCTGTACGTGAGCTCGTGGATCTACTCGATCAAGGTGGCGTTCTTCTCCACCGTCTTCTGCCTGATGCTCGGCTACCCGATGGCCTACGCGATCTCGCGCGCCGAGCCGACCTATCGCAACGTGTTCCTGATGCTGGTCATCCTGCCGTTCTGGACTTCGTTCCTGCTGCGCGTCTATGCGTGGATCGGCCTGCTCAAGACCGACGGCGTCATCAACAACGTGCTGCAGTTCTTCGGCATCATCGACGAGCCGCTGGCCATGATGAACACCAGCTTCGCGGTGTACATCGGCATCGTGTACTCCTACCTGCCGTTCATGATCCTGCCGCTGTATTCCAACCTCGAGAAGCACGACAACACGCTGCTCGAGGCCGCGAACGACCTGGGCGCCGGGCCCATCAAGTCGTTCATGCGCATCACGCTGCCGCTGTCCTTTCCTGGAATCGTCGCCGGCTCGCTGCTGGTCTTCATCCCGGCGGTGGGTGAGTACGTCATTCCGTCGCTGCTCGGCCGCACCGACCAGCTCATGGTCGCGAAGCTCCTGTCCGATGAGTTCTTCCTGAACCGCGACTGGCCCAAGGCGAGCGCCGTGGCGATCGCGATGCTGCTGCTGCTGGTCGTGCCGATCATGATTTTCCAGCGCTTCCAGAACAAAGAGCTGGCTGCGGCTAAGAAATGAAAACCCAGGGCATGTTCAGCAAGGCGATGTTGGGGCTGGGATTTTTCTTCCTGTACGTGCCGATCCTGTCGATGGTGTTCTTCTCGTTCAACAACTCGCGCCTGGTCACGGTGTGGGACGCCGCCAATTCACCCACGCTGAAGTGGTATGCGAAGTTGTTCGACGACAGCGCCATCCTCTCCGCCGCCTGGCTATCTATCCGGGTGGCGGCCATGACGGCCACGGGGGCGGTGATTCTCGGCACGCTCGTCGGCCTGGTGCTGTCGCGCTTCGGCCCATTCAAGGGGCGTGCCCTGCTGCAGGGCCTCACTACCGCGCCGCTGGTCATGCCCGAGGTCATCACCGGGCTGTCCATGCTGCTGTTGTTTGTCTCATTGGAGCAACTGTTCCAGCACATGTTCGGCTGGCAGTTCGACCGCGGCGTGGTCACCATCACCATCGCCCACATCACCTTCACGATGGCCTACGTCACGGTGGTGGTCCAGTCGCGACTGGCTAGTTTCGACGATTCACTCGAGGAGGCGGCCCTCGACCTGGGCGCCCGTCCGGCCAAGGTGTTCTTCCGCATCACCGTGCCGCTCATCCTGCCCGCCATCCTGTCCGGATGGCTGCTGGCATTCACGCTTTCCTGGGACGATCTGGTGGTTACCCAGTTCGTCTCCGGCCCTGGGTCCAATACGCTGCCCATGGTCATATTTTCTCGTGTTCGACTAGGTGTAAGCCCGGTCGTGAACGCTCTAGCAACCATAATGGTTCTAGTGGTGGCTCTCGGTGTGGTCCTGTCGGCGATTCTCATGCGCCGGCAGGAACAACGTCGCAAACGCGAGGAACAGATGGCCGCCACCGGCTAACTACTGCTAAACTTCCACCTATCGACTTTGACGAGGATTCGATCAATGGCCAAATCAGCCCGTAAACACAATGCTCCCTGGACGCCCGCAGACCTGAAAAAGATGCGGCAACTCGCGAAACTGAAGCTCTCCGCACGGCTCGCCGCCAAAGAACTGGGCCGCTCCACCGGAGCGGTCAAGTACAAGGCGATGGTGGAAGGAATCCGTTTTCGCTTCATCGATCAGCCCGCAGGCGTTCAGTTGAAGCTCGCGCGAAAGGCGAAACGCGCCAAGAAGAAGTAGGCGTCCGAGGAAGACGCCGCGTACGGGGGTGCGCGGCGGCTTTTCGGCAAGCCGAAGATGAGTTTCAGCCAAGGTTTTCAGAGCAAACTGCCCGACGTAGGCACCACGATATTCACCGTGATGTCGCGCCGCGCGACCCTGCAGGGCGCGGTCAACGTGGGACAGGGTTTCCCAGACTATCCAATAGATCCACGACTGGCGGCGTGCGTCGGCGACGCAATCGCGGCCGGATTCAACCAGTACGCGCCCATGGAAGGCAGCGTCGCGCTGCGGGCGGCGATCGCCAGCAAGATCTCCGCCGCCGGCGGCCGCGAAGTCGACCCGGAAACCGAGCTCACGGTGACCTGTGGCGGCACCGAATCTATCTACTCCGCCATACAGGCGGTGGTGGGCCAGGGCCACGAGGCGATCGTGTTCGACCCGGCCTACGACGCTTACGATCCGGCGATCCGTCTCGCGGGCGGCCGATGCATCCACATTCCGTTGCGGGCGCCCGGTTTTCGCTATGACTGGGATCGCGTGAGGGACGCGGTCACCGAACGGACGCGTCTCATCGTCATCAACAATCCGCACAACCCGGCCTGCACCGTGGCGTCGGCGGCCGATCTCGATGAGCTCGCCGTGGTGACGCGCGACCGGCCGATCGCCGTGATCGCCGACGAGGTCTACGAGCACGTGCACTACGACGGCCGTCATCACCAGTCGGTCATGAACCACCCGGAGCTGCGTCAGCGGAGTTTCGCCGTGTACTCGTTCGGCAAGACGCTGCACATCACCGGCTGGCGCGTCGGCTACTGTGTCGCGCCACCCGAGCTCACGCGTGAGCTGCGCAAGGTGCATCAGTTCAACGCCTTCAGCATCGCCGCGCCGCTGCAGGCGGCCATCGCGTTCTATCTACAGCGGCATCCCGACGCCTGGCGCGAGGTCGCGACGTTCTTCAGCGCCAAGCGCGACCTGCTGCTGGCGCGCCTGGCGGACAGCGGGCTCGAGCTGCCGCCTGCCGCAGGGACCTATTTCCAGCTGGCCGACTATTCCAGACTCGGGGGCGGGCTCGCCGATTGCAACGACGTCGAATTCACCGAGCGGCTCATCAACGATGCCGGGGTCGCGGTGATTCCGCTGTCGCCGTTTTATCGCGATCCACCCGCCGACATGCGTATCGTGCGGTTGTGCGTCGCCAAGCGCGATGAAACACTCATCGAAGCCGCGGCGCGTATCAGCGCGTACACCTCAGGTAAGAAACCATGACCTTTCGAGTGACCATCGCCCAGCAGCCGCTCGTCTGGCACGGCGCCGCGGCCAATCGCGCGCACTTTGCCAGCGTGCTGGAGCCGCTCGCCGGCACCACCGACCTGGTGGTGCTGCCGGAGATGTTTACCACCGGATTCACCATGGAGCCGGAGACGCAGGCCGAGTCGGCTGACGGCGAAACGCGTGCCTGGCTGCTGGCGCAGGCAACGGCGCTCGATGCGGCGGTCGGTGGCAGTGTCGCGGTCAACGACGACGGCCGGTTCTACAACCGCTTCATGATCGCGACGCCGGGCGGCCCGACGTACTGGTATGACAAACGGCACCTGTTTCGCATGGGTGGCGAGCATCGGCACTATGACGCCGGTGGCCACGCGCTCATCATCGAATGGCGCGGCGCGCGGATTTGTCCGCTGGTGTGTTACGACCTGCGCTTTCCCGTGTGGAGCCGGCGCCGCCCCGAGCTCGAATACGATGTCGTGATCTACGCCGCCAACTGGCCGGCGGCGCGACGCTTCGCCTGGAATGCGCTGCTGCGCGCACGCGCCATCGAGAACCAGGCCTACTGCATCGGTGTGAATCGCGTCGGTGACGACGGCCTTGGTGTCGCGCACGTCGGCGACAGCGTGGCGCTCGATTTCACCGGGCAGCCGCTGCTCGAGCTCAACGACCGGACGCAGGCGGCGACGGTGCCGCTCGACATCGCGGCGCTGCGCGCCTGGCGCGACAAGTTTCCGGCGCACCTCGACGCGGATGCCTTTTCGCTGACCTCATGAACACGCTGGAAACATGAAGCTCCCCACGCTGCTCAACCATCCGCCGGACGTTTCGCCGCCGCCCGGCAACCGGCCGGTCACCGCGCCTATCTACCAGAGCGTGAAGTACGAGTTCGACACCGTCGACGACACGCTGCGCATGTTGCGCGGCGAGGCGCCCGGGTACTTCTACATGCGCGCCAGCAATCCGACCACGCGCCAGCTCGAGCTGACGCTGGCGCAACTGCAGGGGCGCGACGATTGCCTGGCCACCGCCTCGGGCGTGAATGCCATCGCGCAGACATTGATATCGTTGACGAAACAAGGCGATCACATCCTGTGTTTCGTCGAGACCTACGGCCCGACGCGCAACATCATCCGCCGGCTGCTGGCGCGTTTCGGTGTCGAGTACACCATGCTGTCGATCGAGGACATGGCCGGCATCGAGAACGTGCTGGCCACGCGGCCGACGCGCCTGGTGATTTTCGAAAGCCCGACCAATCCGATCACCAAGGTGGCCGACATCGAGCGGCTGGTGGAGATCGCGCATCGCCACGGCGCACTCGCGGTCATGGACAACACCTTTGCCGGCTTTCACCAGCACGGGGAATACCCGGTCGACCTGTTCGTGCACAGCCTCACCAAGTACGCCTCGGGCACCGGCGATGTCATGGGTGGCGCCGTGATCGGGCGGCGCGCGCTCATCGAGGCCATGCGGCCGGATTTCGCGGTGCTCGGAGCGCTGCTCGATCCGCACGCCGCATTCCTGGTGCAGCGTGGCTTGCGGACCTATTTCGTGCGGTACCGCGAGCAGACCCGTGTCGCCCAGATCATCGCCGAGCACCTCGCAGGTCATGCCGCGGTGAGCAAGGTTCACTATCCCGGGCTGCCGGGCCATCCGCAGGCGGCACTCGCCAGGAAGCAGATGCGCGATGCCGGCACGGTGGTCAGTTTCGACCTGCGCGACGGTAGTGAGGCGGCGCGCCGCTTCTGCGAGAAGCTCACGTTGTTCGCGCTCACCGCGAGCCTCGGGAGCACCGAGTCGCTGGTGATGGCGCCGCAGCTGATCGGCACGCGCGATTTCACTGCCGAGCAGGCGCGCCAGTCCGGAATCGCCGCCGGCACCGTGCGGCTGTCCATTGGGCTCGAGGACGCGGACGACCTCATCGCCGATATCGACCAGGCGTTGGAATAAGAGGGCGGTACCGGGTTGGGATTCTCGTGATTGAGCAACCGGCCACGCGCGAGTCATCGTTGAATCAATCACGAGAATCCCAACCCGGTACCGCACTGCCCGCCGCGGCACCACTCCTCAGTTCCTTCGCAACCCGCTGGACGCTTCGCGCCGACACCTGAAGACTCGCAGTCGCTCTCCAGACTTTGCGAGCTTATGTTGAATCGAACCAAGGCGAGTTCCAGCGACGCGTTGGACACGCGCCGCGCCGTCACCGCCGAGTTGCGCGATTTCCTGCGCGAAGGACCACCCACGCCGATCGACTGGTCGACCTTCGACCCGGCGCTGGCGCTGCGCGACGGCGGCGTCACGCCCGATCTGCGCCTGCAGAGCATGACCAGGCTGCTGTGTACCGCTCCGGCGCGATCCGCCGAACTGCGCGCGTTGTGGAACGAATGCATCGTCACGGCGGCGTACGCGCTACGCCTCGCGCCGATGCTGCGCGCCGATCCGGGCACGACCGCGGTGGCAGCCCTCTTGCACCGGATCGGCGACCTGCTGACGATCCGCGCGATCGGCTTCATCGAACACGGCTTGCGAGTGCGCCTCGATGCACCTGCCAAGGCAGACCTGTGCGCCGAACACGGCGGCGAGATACTGGATCGGGTGGTGCGCGCATGGGGTGTGCCGCCGCGCGCAGCGGCCATCGCGGCCGAATGGCGCCGCCTGCACGAATTTCCGGGGGCGGCGGCCGAGGCAACCGCGGTTTATCTGGCGAGATTGCTCGCGATTGAGCTCCTGGCGCCGCAGTTCTGCGCGCCCGGCATGGTCGAACACGCCTGCGAAGAGGCGGGCGTCGATCCCGGCACCTTGTCCGGACTGCGCCGCGATGCCACGATAGCGACGCTGCTCAACGACCTGCAGTAGTTTGCCGTCCTGGGAGGGACTATGTCGACTGCAAGATCCTGCCGCCTGGCCGGCGCGCTCGCGGCTTCATTGTGCCTGTCGACGGGCGCGCTCGGCGCCCCCACCATCGCCGACTTCGCCGCGGACACCGACTTCAGCTTCCCCGCGCTCTCGCCCGACGGCGACAAGGTCGCATTCGTCACGCGCGTGGAAGACAAACGCGTGCTCGTGGTCCTGGATTTCGCCAAGCGCGAGCGGCGCGGGCTCATGGCTGCGACCGTCGAAGAGTTCGACATCGAGTGGTGCAGCTTCAAGAGCGATGAGCGGCTGTTGTGCGGCTTCAAGGGAACGCAGTTCTTTCGCGGGCAACCCTATGCGGTAACGCGCCTCGTCTCCATCGATGTCTCAGGCAAGGCCAAGCCCAAGGTGCTGTTGCAGAATGGCAGCCTGGGTGTCTCCCAGTTCCAGGATCGCATCATGGACTGGCGCATGGACGATCCCAAGCACGTCTATATCGAGCTCACCGACGATACCGGTGGCCCTTTCCCCACCGTGCATTCGCTCGACGTGTACAGCGGCCTGACTACCGTCGTGCAGCGTTCGCGCGCGCCCATCATGAGCTGGACCACCGATCGGAATGGCGTGGTGCGATTCGGCTCCGGCTATGACGAGCGCAAGTCCACCTTCATCACCCGCGACTCCCCCGATGAATCTTGGCGCACGCTCGCCAAGTGGGAGCTGGGCGAGGCCGCTTTCGACGTCATGGGTTTCGGTCCGTCGCCGGGTACCTTGTTAGTCGAGGCCCAGCACAACGGCCGCAGCGCCGTCTTCGAGATGGATCTCACCGAGAAGAGCGATCGGCAGCTGCTGTTCGCCAATGCCGATGTCGACGTCGGAGGACCGCTCTACTGGCCCACGGACA
Source organism: Steroidobacteraceae bacterium (assembly GCA_035995425.1). Classification (GTDB taxonomy): domain Bacteria; phylum Pseudomonadota; class Gammaproteobacteria; order Steroidobacterales; family Steroidobacteraceae; genus CADEED01. Next base: position 32,043 of record DASYKM010000082.1, on the reverse strand, counting down.
AGCGCATCATCGGGTTTTCATACGAGACCGATCGCCCCAAGCGCATGTTGTTCGACTCGGAAGCCGAATCCCTGTACACGGCCATCGACCTGCTCCTGCCGAATGCCGATAACCGGATCGTCGACGCGTCGAAAGACGGCAAGAAATTGCTGGTGGCGTCGTTCGCGGATGTGCGGCCGTCCGAATATTTCATCCTCGACCTGACCAGCAACAAGCTGAAGCGAATCGGCAGCGCCAATCCAGCGCTGGCGAAGACGCCGCTGGCGCCGATGAAAGCGATCAAGATCAAGGCGGCCGACGGGCAGATCCTGCCCGGCTACCTCACGCTCCCGCTCGGTTCCACGGGCAAGAAGCTGCCCACCATCGTCTATCCCCACGGTGGTCCGTATGCGCGCGACAGTTGGGGGTTCGATACCGTCGTGCAGTTCCTGGCGAGTCGCGGCTATGCCGTTCTCCAGGTGAATTACCGCGGTTCGACCGGCTATGGCGAAGAGTGGTACGACGCGGGACTGCGCAACTGGGGCACGGTCATGGTGGACGACATCACCGCGACCACGAAGTGGGCGATCGCCGAAGGCATCGCCGATCCCGCCCACACCTGCATCGTCGGCTGGAGTTACGGTGGTTATGCGGCGCTCATGAGCGCTGTTCGCGAACCGGACCTGTACAAGTGCGTGGTGAGCATTGCCGGCGTGTCGGACCTGCGTGCGCTTGCCAACGATGAGCGGCGTTTCTACGGCGGCCGCTTCCGCGCGAAGTATTCGATCGGCTCGGATGTCGATGAGCTCAAGGCCGGCTCGCCGCTGCGCGCGCCGGAGAAGATCAAGGCGCCGGTGCTGCTGGTGCACGGTGACGACGACATCCAGGTCGCCGTCGATCAAAGCCGGCGCATGGCGCGCGCGCTCGATCGCGAGAAGAAGAAGTACGAGCTGGTGATCATCAAGGACGGCAATCACTCGCTGGCGCGCTACGAATGGCGCGAGACGCTGTTCACCAAGCTCGAGGCGTTCCTCGCCGCCAACAATTAGGCGGTACCGGGTTGGGATTCTCGTGATTCGTGCGCCAATTTGGCACAAATGTGAATCGCGCGCCGTCGTAGGCCGACGCACGCTGTCTCCACGAACTTGCTTTCGCGGAGACAACGATGCCGCGTCGACTACGAATTCATCTTCCCGGCGGTTTCTATCACGTCACGTTGCGTGGAAATCATCAGCACGATGTTTTCTTCACCGAAGCGGACCGCCACCTGCTCGACCTGATAGTCGCTCGTGCAATCGAGAAATTCGGCGCGCGTATCCACGCCTACTGCTGGATGACCAATCACCTGCATTTACTGATGCAAGTGGGTGCCGAGCCACTCGCGCGGCCCATGCGTCAAATTGCTGCCGAATACGCGCGCGCAATTCAGGCGAAGCTCGGTATCTCCGGTCATTTTTTTGAGCGCCGATACCACGCATTGCTGGTGGACGCTGACTCTTATCTGCTCGAGCTGCTGCGCTACATTCACCTGAATCCAGTTCGCGCGGGCATCGTCGATGAACCTGCGAATCATCGCTGGTCGAGTCACCACAACTATGTTGGCTCTCGCGTCGATTCCTGGGTCACGACCGATTTCCTGCTCGGCATCTTTGCTCGCGAACGTAATCGTGCCGTCGTGGAATATCTGAACTTTCTTCGCTTGGATTCCGATGTGCCTTGGGAGCCGCCTGACCGTTCGCAAACGCAGGTGCTGGGTGACGACAGGTTTTTGGCAAGGATTGGGGGCAACTCGAATCAAATCCACGCGCGCCAGAAGCTCGCCGAATTGATCGACGAAGCTTGCAAGCGGTTCGAGATCGATCCCGCCCGGCTGGATTCACCTGTGCGTGATGCTTATCTCACGAAGGCGCGCGCCTGGATTGCCTACCAGGCAGGAAAGAGGGGCGTCGCGACGCTGTCAGCGGTCGCGCGCGCCCTCGGGCGTCACGAGGCAACGATCAGATATGCGATTCGGTCGTACCCGGACGAGCTCGATTGAAGGGGCTGCCTTCTCACGAGAATCCCAACCCGGTACCACCACCCCTACATGTTTCGGATCAGCGCGTCGCCGAACTCCGAACACTTCACTTCCTTGGCGCCTTCCATGAGCCGCGCGAAGTCGTAGGTCACGGTCTTCTGGGCGATGGTCTTGTCCATCGCGGAAATGATCGCGTCGGCCGCTTCGGTCCAGCCCATGTAACGCAGCATCATCTCGCCCGACAAAATCACCGAGCCCGGATTCACCTTGTCCTGGTCGGCGTACTTCGGCGCCGTGCCGTGCGTGGCCTCGAACACCGCGTGGCCGGTGATGTAGTTGATGTTGGCGCCCGGCGCGATACCGATGCCGCCTACCTGCGCCGCGAGCGCGTCCGATAGATAGTCGCCATTGAGATTCGTCGTGGCGATCACGTCGAACTCATCCGGACGGGTCAGCACCTGCTGCAGGGCGATGTCGGCAATCGCATCTTTCACGAGAATTCGGCCCGCCTTCAACGCAGCTGCCTGCTCGTCGTTCGCCGCCTTCTCGCCAGAAGCGGCCTTGGTGCGGCCCCACTGTTCCCAGGTGTAGAACTTGTCGCCGAAATCCCTTTCCGCCAGCGCATAGGCCCAGTTGCGGAACGCGCCTTCGGTGAACTTCTGGATGTTGCCCTTGTGCACGATGGTCACGTTGCGCCGCTTGAACGCAATCGCGTATTCCAGCGCCGCCTTGAACAACCGCTCGGTGCCTTCCTGCGAGACGGGCTTGAAGCCGATGCCGGAGGTGTCGGGGAAACGGATCTTCGCGTACGCCTTCGGGAACGCAGCCTTGAACAACTCCTTGAACTTCTTGTTCTCCTCGGAGCCGTGTTCGAACTCGATGCCGGCGTAGATGTCTTCCGTGTTCTCACGGAAAATAACCATGTCGACCTTCTCGGGCGCCTTGACGGGTGAGGGCACGCCCTTGAACCAGCGCACCGGTCGCAGGCAGACGTACAGGTCTAACATCTGGCGCAGCGCCACGTTCAGCGAACGAATGCCCCCGCCAATCGGCGTCGTCAGAGGCCCCTTGATGGACACCAGGTATTCGCGGCAGGCCTCGACGGTTTCGTCAGGCAGCCAGTTGTTGAAGGCTTTGAAGGATTTTTCCCCGGCATAAACTTCGAGCCAGTGGATCTTCTTCCTGCCGCCGTAAGCCTTGGCGACCGCGGCATCCATGACACGCACGCTCGCGTGCCAGATATCCGGGCCGGTGCCGTCGCCAATGATGAACGGAATGATCGGCTGGTCGGGAACCGCCAGCTTGCCGTTCTCGACAGTGATCTTCGCTCCGCCTGCCGGCGGCGCGACTTTAGGACTCGTGGGCTGCGTTGCCATCGTGTTTGTATTCTCGCGGGGGTCGGAAGGGCCGCGATGCTAGCACAGCGTGCTTTCCGACAACCGTGGCCCGCTACAATCCGACCCCATGGCCAGGACCCTCGACTCGACCCCGCTCGCCGACGGCTTTTCCATGCCCGCCGAATACGCGCCGCACGCCGGCTGCTGGATGCTCTGGCCCGAGCGGCCCGACAACTGGCGCGCGGGAGCGCAACCGGCCCAGCGCGCCTTCGCGGAAGTGGCCACGGCAATTGCCCGCTTCGAGCCGATGAGCGTCGGGGTCTCGGCGGCGAACTACGAATTCGCCCGCGCGCAGCTTGGCGCGCACATCCGCGTCGTCGAGATATCGCACGACGACTCCTGGATGCGCGATGTCGGTCCTACATTCGTAACCAACAAGCAGGGCGTCAAACGCGGTGTGGACTGGCGCTTCAACGCCTGGGGCGGCCTGCACAGCGGGCTGTACTTCCCGTGGGATCAGGACGACGCCGTCGCCCGCAAAGTGCTCGAGATCGAAGGCTGCGACCGCTATCGCGCGCCGCTGATCAACGAAGGCGGAGCTCTTCACGTCGACGGGCAGGGCACGGCCCTGGTCACCGAACAATGTTTGTTGAACCCCAATCGCAATCCGGCCCTGAGCAGGGCGCAGATCGAGGACTATCTCAAGGCGTATCTCGGCGTCCGCGCGGTGATCTGGCTGGGTCAGGGCGTCGTCGACGATGAAACCGGCGGTCACATCGACAACCTCGCCTGCTTCGTGAGTCCCGGCGTGGTGGCGCTGCACTGGACTGACAACGCCCGCGACCCGCAGCACGCCGTTTCCCAGGACGCGCTCGAACGGCTGCTGGCGGCGCGTGACGCTCGCGGCCGGAAAATCCGGGTCATCAAGCTGCCCATGCCCGGTCCGCTGAAACTCACGCAGGCCGAAGCGGATGGCATCCTGGCGCGTGAGACGTCGCAGAAACGCGAGCCGGGCGCGCGCCTGGCGGGCAGCTACGTCAATTTTTACATCGCCAATCGCGGCATCGTCATGCCGCTGCTCGACGCGAGGACTGACAAACTCGCCGCCGCGCACATCAAGCGCGCTTTTCCCACGCGCAAGGTGGTCGGCGTGCCGGCGCGCGAAATCCTGTTAGGCGGCGGCAACATCCATTGCATTACACAGCAGGTGCCCCGATGAGCCAACGGCCCGTACCGCGACGCGACATTCCCGACCGTCTTCGGGTCCGACCGGGCTCGCGCGTCAAGCTGGTCGATTCGGACGCGGACCGTTGCTATGGCTGGGACAAGGACAAGGCGGCGGCCGCCACCGCCGAGAACCTGGTTCGCCTCGAAGAGCTGCAATACAAGATGTACGCCGATCATCGTTTCGCCATGCTGGTGGCCCTGCAGGCCATCGATGGCGGGGGCAAGGACAGCACCATCCGGCGCGTGTTTGGCGCGTTCAACCCGCAGGGTTGCACCGTGACCGCGTTGAAGGCGCCGAGCGCCGAGGAATTACGCCACGACTATTTGTGGCGCATCCACAAGCACGCACCGCCGCGGGGCGAGATCGCCGTGTTCAATCGTTCGCACTACGAAGACGTGCTCATCGTTCGCGTCAACGATCTCGTTCCGGAAGACGTCTGGAGTCAGCGTTACCAGCAGATCAACGAATTCGAGCGCCTGCTGGATGCCTGCGGCACGCGCGTTGTAAAAATTTTCCTGCAGATCAGCAAGGACGAGCAGCTCGCGCGCTTTCAGGAGCGCCTGGCGGACCGCCGCAAGAACTGGAAGTTCGATACCGGCGATCTGGAGAAGCGGCAGCAGTGGCCCGCCTACACGCGAGCCTTCGAGGCGATGTTTGCGCGGTGTTCCACCGACCACGCGCCCTGGTACGTAGTGCCCGCAAATCGCAAATGGTTCCGCGATTTCGCGGTCTCACAGCTGCTCATATACGAATTTGAGCAGCTGCCACTGCGTTTCCCGGCTCCTAACTTCGATCCCAAGACTATTAAGCTCGTGTGAGGGCCTGTTTGTGAGGCCTTCGTCGTCCTGGATATTGCGAGGTTGATAGATGCCGGTCGCCTGACATGTCGGCATCCGGCGACGATTGACTCCAACCCGGGGAATTGTTGTTAGACTAGGCCCTCAAAATCCCAACACGTATCGAGAGGACTCCGGAATGGCCAAGAAGACGAAAGGTGCTCGACACATGCGCGAATGGTCGGCCGGCGACATGAAGAAGTTGCGCCAGTTCGCCAAGCAGAAAGTGTCGGCGCGTGTCGCCGCACAGAAGCTGGGTCGCTCACCCGGTGCGGTGCGCTACAAGGCCATGATGGAAGGCGTGTCCTTCCGTTCGATCAACCGCAAGAAATAACTAGCGGTTTTGCAGCTCGCGATGCGCTTCGTCCAGCCACTCTCGCTGGGCCTTGCGATAGTGAGCTGGAGCGTATTTGGCCCGGTCCAGCAGCGCTTTCAGCGTCTGCTGGGCCAGCGGCCGCTGATCCGACCGATTCAGCAATTTCGCATAACGCACCTGCGCTTCGGCGCCCGGAAAATATTCCGCCAGCGTTGCGTATTCCGATAACGCCTTCGCCGTGTCGCCCTCGGATTCGAGCGCGCGCGCGTACAGCAGGTGTCCGTCCGGCGATTTGAATTCCGGATTCTTCCGGATCAGTTCGTCGAGCGTCGCGCGCGCGCCCGCCGCGTCTCCGGCGGCGAACTGCGCATGCGCGTAGCCCAACATGAGTTTGGGATCTTCGGCGAAAACTCCTGTCAGACATGTCTGATAGATAGGCAGCGCCTCGGCGGCGCGTCCGAGCTTCACCAGCTCGTCGGCGTACTTCTGGCGCGCCGCCACGTTGCCGGTGACCTTCACTTCGGTCTCGAACTTGCGCAGGTTCCCTTCCGGATCGAGCGTGCTGCGGATGCCGCGCATGGCGCGCCGGCTGGTGCGCGACTGCAGCAGTCCGGGAAGGATTTCTACGCCGATGTACAGCGCCGCGCCGACGAACGGCAGCCACATGAGCACCACCAGCAAGTACACCCAGATCGTTCTGCGTCCGGTCTTGAGACAATGCACCACGAGGCCTAACGAGATCGCACCGGAAATGATTTGGAGGGGGTTCATCGGGATCCTGGAGCTTCAGTTGCTGGCGTAGTCGATGGACAGGAACACGGCGCGCCCCCGGGCCGGGAAATAGCGGTAGTCGCCGAACGCGAAGTCTGCTCGGTCGGCATAACGCTTGTCGAAAAGATTATCGATGCGCAACGCGGCACGCAGGTCTTTCGCCGCGTTCCACATGAGGCGGCCGTTCGCGACCGTGTGCCCCGGATAAGTGGCGGTGTTGGCGGCATCGAGGAAATATTTGCCGACGTACACCACGTCCGTGCCCAGGCGCCACGCGCCGGATTGGCCGAGTTTCAAATCGAAAGCGAGCGTATGCAGGTTGCGCGGCGCGGTGTCGATGTCGTTGCCGCTGACGATGGTCTCGCCGCCTTCGATGGCGCGCGAGAAAGCGTACTGGTGGCGTGCAAAGCTGCCATTCAGCGACAGGTTCCAGCGCCAGGTATCGAAGCGCGCCTCGTATTCGAATCCGCGATGCCGTGTGGCGCCGTTGCTCACATTGAAGCCGTTCGTCTCGCGCAGGATCACGTCGCGCTTTTTCATGTCGTAGAACGCGGCGTTCAGGCTCAGGCTTTCCACATGATATTTCCAGCCGAGCTCGACCGAATCGAGGCTCTCGCTGTTCAAATCGGCCACCGACTGCTGGCGCTGCAGTCGATACACCTCGGTCATTTCCGGCGGACGGAAGCCGCTGGACGCGTTGACGTAGAGCAGATGGTGCAGGGTCGGCTGCCAGGCCAGTGTCAGGCTCGGCGACAGGTTGTCGAAGCGATCGGTGCGATCCGCCGGCCGCGAATACAAGCAACCACCGCCGCCGCACAGCGTGCCGTCGGCGCGCGTGTTGCCGTCGATCATGTGATTGTCGTAGTCGTAGTTCGTTTCATCGGCGCGCAGCGCCGCGGTCGCCGTGAATCGCTCGCTGATGCGGTACTCGAGCGCGAGCGTGCCGCCGAGCGTCCAGGAGTTCACCGTGTAGTCGTAATGAAAGCCGGCGGGCCGGATGGCATTGGCCGCCGGGGCGCCGTCGGTCGCAGGCCCGCTCTGGAATTCCGTGAGCTCTGAGCTGGCCTTTTCGGCGTCGAGCACGATGCGCGTGGAGAATTTCCCGATCGGAATCGACGCGATGCCGCTCACCATGACACTGGTCTGCGCATTGTGTTCGAGCGGCTTGCCGATCAGGAAGTGCTGCAGGAAATCCATGCGCGAGCGCCGATAGATGCCGGCGATTTCGAAGTCGCTGCCGCGTCCGAACACGTCGCGTTCATCGTAGTGTGCCGACAGGCGCGCGCTCGACGCATCGCGAAACGCTTCCGGATTCGGATTGGTGTGCGCGGTGGCCTCATCCCGGTAGCTGTTGTGACCCTGGATGAAGCCTGCTGTTTCCTGGTTGAGCACCGAACCCGCGGCGCGCACGCGCAGGTGACCGCCGCCGACGGCCACATCCCCGAGTAGATTGAGCTTCGCTTCATCGACACCCGAGGCGTCGCGCCAGCCCGGCGCGCGCGTCGCCACGCCATAAACGCCGATGCCATCGTCGGCGCCCGCGAACAGGTGCTTCCCCGAGATGCTCAATCGCTTGAAGGAGTCCGAGCCGCCTTCGAAACCCAGTGAGTAGTCGGGCAGCGACGGCACGCGGGGCGTGAGCAGGTTGACTACGCCGTGTACGGCGCTCGCGCCAAACATCGACGAGCCGGGGCCACGCAATACTTCGATCTGTCCGGCCTGTTCGTAGTTGAGCTCGAACATCTCGTTGAGATTGCAGAAGCCCACCGGACGGATCGGCAGGCTGTCTTCGGCCACCAGGAATGAACCGCACGCGCCCGCCCCGGCGAGTACCGGAGAGCGGATGGCCCCGAGGCTCTCGGCGCCGCTGCCGCGCTGGATGTAGACGCCGGCGTTGCGGTTGAGCACATCCGCCTGATGTTTGGAGCCGACGGCTTCGATGGTTTCGTGATCGATGCGCGTGATGCTGGCCGGCGTCTGGAAGGCGGAGCGTCGGTCGCGAGTGGCGGTCACGACGATGTCCTGGGCTCCAGAATCATCCATCGCCTCGCTGGTCGTTGGGGCGGGCTCGTCGGCCGCACTTGCCGCGAGCGGCAGCAAGGCCACCAAAGTGAGAGTGATGCGCATGATTGAGTGGGCGATTATCCCTGCGAAAGACTATCCTTGCCACGCTACCGATGCCCAATAAAGCAAGAAAATCAGCGCTGTTCGCCGTTATCTGCCTTGCGATCGCCGGCGCGCTGCCGGCGCAGGAGACGCCGCGTCAGGAAGGTGCGACGCGTCCCCGCATCGGTCTCGTGCTCTCAGGCGGCGGCGCGCGCGGCGCGGCGCACATCGGCGTGCTCAAGGTGCTCGAAGAAAACCACGTGCCGGTGGATGCCATCGCCGGCACCAGCATGGGTGCGGTGGTTGGCGGCTTGTATGCCTCGGGTCTTTCCGCCAAGGACATCGAGCGCATCATGACTTCGGTCGACTGGCAGGACGCGTTCCGCGATCGTCCCTCCCGCGCGGATCTCAATTTCCGCCGCAAGCTCGAAGACCAGAATTTCCTGGTGAAGTTTCCGCTCGGGCTCAAGGGCCGGAAGTTCCGCCTGCCGCGCGGCCTCGTCCAGGGCCAGAAACTCACGCAGATATTGCGTGGTCTCACGCTGCCGGTGGCGCAGGTCCAGAGCTTCGACGATCTCGCCATTCCCTTCCGCGCCATCGCCACCGACATCGTCACCGGCGACCGGGTGGTGCTCGATCACGGCGACCTGACTACTGCGATGCGCGCGAGCCTGTCGGCGCCCGGCGTGTTCTCGCCGGTGGACAGCGACGGCCGCATGCTGGTGGACGGCGGCCTGTCGTCCAACCTGCCCATCGACGTGGCGCGCGAGATGGGCGTGGACATCCTCATCGTGGTGGACTGCGGCTTCCCGCTGCTCGAGCGCGGCAAGCTGGTGTCCGTGGCAACCGTCTCGAACCAGATGCTCGCCATCCTGATCCGCCGCAATTCCGCCGAGCAGCGCAAGACGCTCAAGGCCACCGACGTGGTCATCGACCCGGCGCTCGGCGACTTCTCCACGTTCGACTTCACGGAGCACGAGAAGGCCATGCGCATCGGCGAGCAGGCCGCGCGCGGCCAGGTGCAACGCCTGGCGGCGCTGGGTGTGTCGCCCGAGGAATTCCAGCGGATCGTCGACGCCCGTGGCGCCAAACGCAGCGACCTGCCCACGATCAAGTTCCTGCGTGTCGAGGAGGGTTCGGAAAAATATGCCGGCGCCATCGAGGCATTGTTTGGCGACCAGGTGGGCAAGGTCGTCAACCCGCCGAAGCTCGCGCGGCGCGCCGCCGAGCTCTACGGACAGGGAAATCTGGAGATATTCGACTACCGCCTGGCGCAGGCCGAGCCGGTCGACGGCGCCGATCCGGAGTATGGGCTGGCGCTCACCACGCGTCGCAATTCCTGGGGCCCTAACTATCTGCGTTTCGGTCTTGCGCTGCAGAACGACTTCGAGGGCAATTCCTCGTTCAACGCCGCGGCGCGCGGCACGCTCGCCGAAATCACCAAGTACGGCGGCGAATGGACCTGGGACGTGCAGGTGGGTGAGACCCCGCGTCTGGCCACCGAGATCTACCTGCCGGCTGGCTACCGCTCGCGCTGGTTCCTCGCGCCGCATGCGCAGTTCCAGATCCGCACGCTGCCGCTGGCCGACGCGAACGAGCACATCCTGGCCGAATACCGCGTACGCACCACGGATTTCGGACTCGACCTCGGACGCGAGCTCGGCAATTACGGTGAGATCCGCGTCGGCGCCGGTCGCACCATCGGCTCGGCGCGCGTGCGCATCGGCGATCCGCTGTTGCCGCCGTCGGAGTTCGACTCGCACAATTTTTTCAGCGAGTTCCGCTACGACACTCTTGATAACGTGAACTTCCCGCATCACGGCGCCTCATTCCAGCTTGGATGGCAGGGCGAGCGCGAGGGCGGCGGGGATTCCGAAAGCGCCGATCTCATGGTGTTCGACCAGCTCTATGCCCACTCGTGGGGCCGCAACACCGCAATGCTGTGGACTACGGCGGGCACGCGCCTCGATTCGGACGTCGACATCGTGCGATCGTTCTTCTCGCTGGGCGGATTCCTCAACATGTCGGGTATCGCGCCCGACACGCTGGTCGGGCCGCATTTCGCCATCGCCCGCGCCATCTACTACCGGCAGGTCGGGCAGGGCGGGCAGGGTTTCCTGAACGTGCCCGTGTACCTCGGAGCCTCGATCGAGAAGGGCAATGTGTGGAGCGCGCGCAGCGACATCTCCTGGGGCAGCGCGAAAACCAACGGCAGCCTGTTCCTCGGAATGGATACCTTGTTAGGCCCGGTGTATTTCGCCACCGGCTTCGATGACGGCGGCAGCTCGGCGTACTACCTGTTTCTCGGCCGCACGTTTTAACGGGGACCGGCCCGCATGCGATTCTCATGGTCGGTGCTCATCCTGTTTTTCGGCCTCCTGGCCAGCGATGTCCAGGCGCAGGTGGTCGAGACCTCAGGCCTGCGCTGGAAATGCGATGCCCCCGGGATTGAACTGCACCTGGCCATATCGGGGGCACGTCCATACGAGGTGCAAGTCGACGACCTGTCGTTGGACGAAGCGCTGGCGGGTCTCAAGTGTCTCGACGCCGTGTTCGCGAGGAATCCGCCGAATCCGGACGTTCCGGACCTGCGGTCGGAAGGCCGGGTTGCCGCGCTCCGTTCGGGCCCACCGGAACGTGGCCGGCCATTCGTGGCGTACGCAGAAGCCAGGAACGAGTGCTACTGGTTCGAATATCCGCGGCAGTGTCGCGCGGATGGAGCTGAGCCGGTTCCCGTCATTGTCACCAGCGGCTGCGTCAGCGAATAGGGAGGCGCGTCCCCGTTAGAGGCCGCGCGACTCGTGCAGCTTCTCGACCTTGTCGAACTTGAGCGCCGGCTTGTCGCCGGGCCGCGAGTATTCGTGCTTGCGTGACATTTCCACGAGCGCTGCATCGCGCTCCGCAGCCGTGCCGTACCAATGCGTCTTGTTCCAGTCCGCGCCGAGCAGCTTGCGGAACGGATCGCCCATCTTGAGCGTGATGCGCACGCCGAAGGGGCGCTGAATGCCCACGTCGGGACGGCGCAGATTATGAGGAGCGGCGATACCCATGAAATCTCCGGGACGAAGACGTTGAGACCGAAAACGGCGTAAGGGTACGAACCGGCACGCGGGCACGCAAGACAATAACCCGCAAGTTGCAGGAGAATCGTTGCCTGCAGACACGCGCGGCCAATAACATCCGGGCAACGGTCAATTCAGGGGCAAAAGATGCGGATCGCACCATGGTTGGTGATGGGCCTGGCCCTGGCGGCGGTGGCCGCCGCGCAGAACGTCAAACGCGGTTTTGACTTCGCGGAATACAAGCGCCAGCAGGAATTCAAGGCGAAGACTTTCGCGCGCGCCAACGAACTGCGCCCCGGGCGGCGTGATGCCCCGATTCGCTACGTGAATATTTCCGACAACGAGATGCGCGAGATCCAGCTGGTGGCGGCGCAGTACATGCCGCGTGCGCTCGTGAATGTTTCTCCGGTGGTGACCGGGTGTCCCTGCGAAGAAGGACCGGGTTGCACCGACGAGGTCTATATCCTCGCCAATGGTTCCAAGTCGACCGTCGGCCTGCAGCTCGTTCGCATCAAGAATATCTGGTCGGTTGGCGCGGTGCAGAAATGGTGGCTCAAGCGGGATTCATTCCAGGCAAAGATGATGCAGATGACCGATGAGCAACGCGATGCGGCGCTGTGGGAGCTGGCCAATGAATTTCCGGCTTGCCTCAGCCAGACGCTGTCCGAGCCCACCGTCGCAGTGAATCCGGTGATCGAAGGGAAGAAATGACGAAGAAGCGGGCGCAGGTCACCGTTCGCGCGGTCACACCTCAGGATTACGACGCGTGGAAGCCGCTCTGGGATGACTACAACGCTTTCTATGAGCGCACTGGCCCGACCGCGCTGCCGGATGAGGTGAACGACACACTCTGGCGGCGGTTCTTCGATGCCAGCGAGCCGGTGCATTGCGTCGTGGCCGAGCGCGACGGCAAGATCGTCGGCATCTGCCACTACCTCTTTCACCGCAGCACTTCGCGCATCGAGCGGCTGTGCTACCTGCAAGACCTGTTCACTGCGCCTGACTACCGCGGTCACGGCATCGGCCGCGCGCTGATACTGCAGGTTTACGAGATTGCGAAAGAGGCCGGGTGCAAGCGCGTGTACTGGCAGACGCACACGACGAACACTCCCGGCCGCACGCTGTACGACAAGGTGGCGAAGCACTTCGGCTTCCTCGTGTACGCGAAAGACGTGTGACGCGTGACTGAAGTTCATTCGATGAAGCGGCGCGTCGTTCTTGGGCTGATCCTCGCCGCGCTCTCCACGAGCGGCTGGAGCCAGGCGGCGAAAAAGGCTGGTCAGCCGGCGCCGATCTATATGAGCCTGAGGGCACAGGCGCTGGCGCTCAAGGCGGCCGACATCGGCGCGAAGCAGGCGGTGTATGGCGTGATCATGGAGATCGGCTATCCCGAGGCGGTCGCGACACTCGTCTCGCTGGTGGACGGCACGACCAGTTTGTATTTCAGCAATGGTGGCGGCCAGATTGGCGCCGGCGATTCACCCAAGGTGGCGAAAGCGAGCAAGGCGCTGGTTTTCGCGAGCGCGCAAGAGCTGGCGAAAATGACCCTGACTACCGAAACGCCATTGCCGCAGCTCAACCACACGCGCTTCTATGTGCTCACAACTTCGGGCGTACGCACCGCGGATGCGCTGGAGGACGATCTCGGAGAACACCGGCATCCGCTGTCGCAGCTTTTCTACTGGGGGCAGGGCGTTCTCACCGAAATTCGGCTCCAGGAAGAATCTCGCGCACATAAGTAAAAGCCGGGTGGACTTCTAAAGCCACATATGTAGACTTATTCGTCATGTCACGCATACGCCGTTCTTCCGGTCAGACTCTCAACCTGCTGCGCGCGCTCATGGACGAACCACGCAAGTGGCATCACGGCTACGAGTTGTCGAAGGCGACGGAGCTGCTGTCCGGCACGCTCTATCCCATCCTCATGCGCCTCTCCGAGCGGGGATTTCTCGATCACAAATGGGTCGAGACCGAAGAGCCGGGCCGTCCGCCGCGGCACGTGTATCGGCTGACGGCAAAGGGCATCGCGCACGCCAAAGAGCAGTTTGAGATTTCCGACGAGGTCGGCGCCCCCGCGAAAGCATCGGCGAGCCGCGCATGAAGATCCTGACGTCGATATGCCTGCGCATCGCGGAATGGTTGCTGCGCAAGGAGCGCGGCGACTGGGCCCGCGCCATGCGCGCCGAACTGCCGCATCTGGACAATGAACAAGAACGTTTTCGCTGGGCTTTCGGTTGCCTGATCGCCGCCATCAAACAGAGGTTCGCTCCCATGGACAACGGCACGTTGCGGATTTCGCGCTGGGTGATGTTCATCGAGACGATTGGCTTGTTTGGTCCGCTCACGCTGGCCTGGTACGAGTTCACGTTCGGTCCGTCCGGTCTCGTGAGACTGAACTCGGACCTGATCGAAAGGAATTTTCTGAGCCAGCCGGGCGGCACGTACCTGCTGATTCTCTGGTACGCCGTCACGATCACCGGCCTCATCGGCGCGCTCGGATTGCTGCTCGGGCTGCGCTATGTGTGGTCCGGGCAAGCGTTGCGCAATCGCGCACTGGGCCTCACGCTGATTGCGATCCTGCTGGCGCCGACGGTGTTCGGAATGGTTGCGAACCTGATCATGGGGCCCATTGGCCCGGAGCCGAATTTCGGCATCGCGATCATGTTCGTGGTGGCGCCGGCATTCGGCCTCGCGCACCTGCTGTATCTCGGACGCCGAAATGCGCCGCCGCCGCATTTGACGGCCAACTAGCCGCGATTTCTGACAGAAATTGTAGGCGCTTCGTTGTCGGCGCGTCGCTGCGGTATCGGCACAATGGCGGCTTCCGATTTCAAGGAGCGCCCATGTCACACCTCAGCAATTTTCCGGACGGTCTGCAGCGCGACGGCGCCAGCTACAGCCACGCGGAATCCGAAATAGAGTCCGTCTTGTTAGCTCTCAAGGCGGCAGCCGTCCGCGCCACCGAGAAGGCCGATGTCGCGTTCTACGCCGACTATCTGGCCGATGACGCCATCGGCGTCACGCCCTTCGGCATCTTCAACAAGCAGCAGATCCTGCAAGGGATGAAAGACGGCAAGTCCTTCAAGAGCTCGAAGATCGAAGACAGCCGTGCAGTGGCACTTGGCGAGGAAGCGGGGCTGGTGACGTATCGGGCCACGTTCGAGGTGGAAGGACGACCCGCCAGCGAATTCTTCGTGTCGACTCTGTACCGGCGATTCGCTGACGGCTGGAAGGGCGTGTTTTATCAGCAGACGCCGCTGCCGGCGAAGAGCTAACGCGTCAGAGCGCGCGATCGCCCGCGCCCTCGCGGTCGCGCCACCGGAATATCCCGCGCGTGACGAATAGATAGACCTTCTTGCCGCTGGCCATCCAGATGCGCGACACCAGCGAGTGTCTGGAGAGGATGCGTCTCTCGCGCGCGGTGAGCTTTTCCGGCAGATAAGTTCGCTTGTGCTTGAGCAAGTGACGCAGGTCGTCATGGCCGAGCGCGCGGGCGAGGGCGCCGCGCTTCGTGAGTGTCATCGCCAGCTGAAAATCCACCAGCGCGGGAAGGCCGGCGGGCGTCACCAGCCAGTTGGTTTCCTTGGCGAGGTCGTTGTGGATCACGCGGGCGGCGTGCAACCGGCGCAGCAGGCGCGAGGCGGCGCGGAAATACGCAGGATCGCGCGGCTGCGCGAGCTGCATGGGCGCACCCTCGATCCAGCTGCGCGTGAGCTGCGCCGGCTCGAGCTCGAGCGCGCGCGGAATGCCATCGATGCCTGGCCCCAGCGCCAGGCGGGTCAGTGCGCGATATTCGCGATGCATCAGATGCAGCGCGATGCGTCGCGCCCACGGTCGTGCATGGTCGGCTTCGCGCACCACCACATTGCCGACGCGGCGCACGCGGCCGAACACGTCGGACTTCAGCAGCTGTATGTATTCCAGGTCTGGGGCCACTACTGCCATTCGCCGCGCAGGCCGGCGACTATCTTCTGCAGGCTGGTGGCGCTGGCGTCGTCGCCCGGTACGGGCGCGGTGACCACGACTTCGATGCGTGACCAGAAGCGCCGCGGTGCCTTCGACATCGGCGCCTTGCCTTCACGACGGCTGAAGAAGCTGCCATAAAGCCCGCGCAACGCCATCGGCACCACGGGCACGGGACGCCGCTCGAGAATTTTCTCGACGCCTTTCTTGAATTCATTGAGCTCACCGTGCCTGGTGAGTTTTCCCTCGGGAAAAATGCAGACGATCTCGCCCGCGGCGAGCTCGGCATCGATCTGGTCGAACGCCTTCTGCAACGCCTGCGGATCTTCGTGCGCCGGTGCGATTGGAATGGCGCGCGCGGTGCGGAAGATGAAGCTCAACACCGGGATGTTGAAGATGTTGTGGTCCATGACGAAGCGCACGGGGCGGCGGATGCTGCCGCCGATCACCAGCGGATCCATGAAGCTCACGTGGTTGCTCACGAGCAGCACCGGTCCGGTCTCGGGAATGTGCTCGAGCCCGCGCACCTTGATGCGATACATGATGTTCACGAAGATCCACGACAGGAACCGCATGAGGAACTCGGGCACCAGCGTGTAGATGTACGCCGCCACCAGGGCGTTGAGCACCGCGGCGAGGATGAAGAGCTGCGGGATGGTGAAATGCAGCACTTCGAGCCACAGGATGGCCAACAACGCGGCGATGACCATGAAGCCGGCGTTCATGATGTTGTTGCAGGCGATGATGCGCGCGCGATGGCTCTCGGTGCTGCGCGACAGGATCAGCGCGTACAGCGGCACGATGAAAAGCCCACCAAACATCCCGATCAGCGCGCAATCGAGCGCCACGCTCCAGCCGCCGGCGCCGAGGAAGGCGGTCCAGGGCACGACCGCGGCGCCAGCTTGGTGAACGCCGGGATGCTGGAAATAAAGGTCGAGCAGGCACACCGTCATGCCGATGGACCCGAGTGGCACGAGACCAATCTCCACCTTGTGGCCCGACAATCGCTCGCAGGCGAGCGAACCCAGTGCCGTGCCGATGGAGAACGCTGCCAGCAGCAGGGTATAGACAGTCTTGTCGCCGCCGAGCACATCCTTGGCGTAGGCGGGCAATTGAGCTAACAACAGCGCGCCGACGAGCCAGAACCACGAGATGCCTAACAACGAGAGGAAGATGGCGCGGGTCCTGGCGGCGAACCGGATCACCTCGAACGTGGAGGTGACCGGGTTGAAGTTGACTTTCAGCGAGGGGTCGGTGGCCTCCGCACGCGGAATCCGCCGCGCGCACAGGTACATGACGACGGCCACGGCGACCATGGTGACAGCGGCGGCCAGGTGCGCGTCGCTGCCAGAGCCCACTGCCGCCACGGCGTTGGAGTTCGACGTTGGCGCGAGCAGGCCTCCGGCAATGGTGCCGATGAGGATTGCGAGGAAAGTGCCGGCGTCCACCAGCGCGTTGCCGCCGACCAGCTCGCTCGGGCGCAGGTGTTGCGGCATGAGCGAATACTTGAGCGGCCCGAAGATGGTGGCCAGCACGCCTAACATGAATATCACGCCGAGCAGGATCGGAATCTCGCCGATGTAGAGCGCGATGGCGCCGCCACACATGAGCACCACTTCCGCGAAGCGGGTCTGGCGGATCAGCCGCGACTTTTCATACTTGTCGGCGAGCTGGCCGGACAGCGCCGAGAACAGGAAGAACGGCAGGATGAAGAGGCCCTGCGCCGCGTTCGACAAAAGGGCGGCCTTGCTGGCCGCTACCGATGCGCCAAAGGTGATCGACACCACGACGGCGTTGCGAAACAGGTTGTCGTTGAAGGCGCCGAGGAACTGCGTGAGGAAGAACGGCAGGAAGCGGCGGGTCCCCAGCAGTTTGAACTGCGACGCTTCCGCACCCGGAACCTGCTCGGGGAGCTCCATCTGGTTTGGCATCGAGCGGATATATAGCGTGCCCGGCGCCAACTAGCCAGAACGCGGCTGCCAGTCCGGTGTCGAAAGACGATACAGTCCGCATCAGTTCAATCAGGTGATTCGAATGACCCGTTCATTGATCCTCGCCGTTCTCTTGAGCCTCACCGCCTGCACCACGTACAAGGTCTGGACCGAATCCGAGAGTGACCAGGAATCGGGCACCGTGCGGCTGTCATACGAGTACCGCAAGTTCGAAAGTCCGCAGGTGGACGAGCGCGCCGGCATCGAGACGGCGCGCGAGCGATGCCGGGACTGGCGCTACCAGGATGCGCAGCGCAAGGGCGAAGACCGCCAGTGCATCGACGGCGTCAAGAGCGATTGCAGCAAGTGGCGGGTCACTCGCGAGTACCGCTGCGTCAAGTAGCGGTACTAGCTAGGAAAAAGGGGACATTCCTATTTTCCGCTGCGAAAAATAGGAATGTCCCCTTTTTGTTAGGCGGCGACGGCTTGGGGAATCGACGCTTCGAAAGTGGCGACCGTCTTGCCGGCGCTGTCCAGCAAGCGCAGTGTCGTCCCGGTGATTTCCCAGCGAGCGGCCCTGGCAAACATGGCGAGGTAGCGCTGCTCGATTTCCATGCGTCCCTCGCAGGCCATGCGCGTGCTGCCGATCTGGTCGAACCTGATCTCGCCGCCGTTCAACACATAACTGCCCATCATCGAGTTGCAGCCGGCGAAGCCGGTGACCCTCTGGTCTTGCGCCTGCAGCACCAGGTTGATTTCGCGTGCGCCTGGAGGACTGTTCACCACCTCGCCGCCGAGTTGAGTGAGCTTCCATGGAGTGTCGGTCAGCGAGCTCGCGGCGGCGTTCGCGATCTCAGGAGCCGGAGCCGACGCACAGCCGGCAAGTGCGCCAAAGACAGTCGCGATCACAATGACGCGAAGCAGCGAAAGCCCGGGTTTCATGCGCCGGAGGCTACACCCGCGGTGCGATATGCGCTGTCAGAACATCGGTGTAATGCGGTACTCGGCCGCCAGCGCCACCAGCAGGTACAGCACGAAGAACGAGCCGGCATCCAGGAACGACTTCCAGAACACCGCGGGGCGCACGTCGAGCTGCGCGGGCAAAGGCGTTTTGCGCCCGGCCGGCCACCACATGTTAGGCGTGGCCGCGACATACGCCTTGAATTCGTCCGGAAACGCGTCCGCCAAAAACTGCTCTTCGCAGGACGCGGCGTAGATCACCAGAGCCGCGATCACCACCAGCACGCCCGCGCACAGCAGCAGCGATTTGCTGGCGAGGCCCAGCCCCAACGCGCCGACGATCGAAAAGGAATAGAGCGGGTGGCGGCAATACGCATAGGGTCCGGTGGTCACCAGCACCTCGTCCTTGTGTCCGGCGATGAACAGCGAGCACCAGATTCGCCCGAGGCAGGCAATCGCCACGCAGGTGAAGCCCAGGATGCCCGCCAGATAATTCCACCCCACCGCGAGCTCGCGCGGGCCCACGACGGTGGTGGCCGCCACCAGGGCGATATAGGTGGCGAACGTGGCGCGCAGGCGCGGTGTGCTGGCGGATTCCGTCATCGGCGCGCGAGTCTAGCAGTTGAGAACCGCATTCCCAGACCCCACACTGCGGGTCCAACCCCGCGATACCTGGAGTCCCACATGGCCCTCCTCAGCAAGAAGACCAGTATTCCCGCGATGAGCGACGCGCTTCCCGGGCGCAGCACGCCCATTCCGCTCTCGGGCAAGCACTTCGTGAATGGCACCCACATCAAGCAGCCGGCCACCGGTGGGCTGGAAGAAACGGTGTTTGGCCTGGGTTGCTTCTGGGGCGCTGAACGCAAGTTCTGGCAGCTCCCGGGCGTGGTGACGACCGCCGTGGGCTACGCCGGCGGCTACACGCCGAACGCCACCTATGAAGAGGTGTGCTCCGGGCGCACCGGCCACACCGAAGTGGTGCGCGTGATCTACGACCCTAACAAGGTGAGCTACGACGCGCTGCTCAAGGCATTCTGGGAATCGCACGATCCCACGCAAGGCATGCGCCAGGGCGGCGACGTGGGCACGCAGTACCGCTCGGCTATCTACACGACCACCGACGCGCAACACAAAGCGGCCGAGGCCAGCAAGCGCGCCTACCAGGAAGCGCTGGCGAAGGCGCATCGCGGCACGATCACCACCGAGATCGAGGACGCACCCGAGTTCTACTACGCCGAGGAATATCACCAGCAATACCTGGCGAAGAATCCGAACGGCTATTGCGGGCTGGGTGGCTGCGGCGTGAGCTACGCGCCGGCGGTCGAAGCCGGCTGAATCCCGCGCGTCGGTACCAACTCCGTTGCCGCGAGTGCTCTAACTACGGCGGTTCTTCCAGCGGACCAGCACGGCGGCGGCGCACCATGCCAGCACCGCGCCGGTCATGCCGCCGATCGCGAAATGAAACAGGGGCCGTTCGTACCACCCGCCGGAATGAAGCACGAAGCCCGTGATCGCGAGGGCTGACGATGCGATGAGAAAGAACGCAACAGCGCCGATGCGCGTCGCTCGGGAGACTGCGGGAAGCGATTCCCGCGGATATCGGCCGGGTGGAAGTCTCCAGGCCCAGACCGCAAGGATGACGAGTCCGGCCAGCGAGCTCAGGTGCTGCAGCACCATGAACCAGCGGATCCGCCAGCCGTGGACATGAAATGCCAGTGCGTGGAGCGGCGGGAGCGCGTCGACTACCGCCGTGCCGCGGTGGGTGAAGGAATCCCAGACGAGATGCGACATCGCGCCCAGGATGACGGCGAGTGACGCAAGCGCCAGCGAGTTGATAGACATCTCACGGGACGAAGGCGCGAACCGCGTGTGCCAACTCTCGGGCAGCAGCGCGACCGTCGGTTGCTCGAGCACGCGAACGAACAACACCCACAGCGCCAGGCTGATCGGCCAGCAGAACCAGAACACGCCGGCGAAGCTGTGCGTGGCGAGCCGGTCGGGTGCCCCGGACTGAAAATACGCGAAGTCGGGCGACATGCTGCCGATCATCAGTGCGGCGAGCGGCAGTCGCGCCTTGCTCCATTTGTGCAGCGGAAACGCCGCGGCTGCGTGTGAAACGGTGAAGGGCATGCGAGCGCGATCCTAGCCGCGGGCCAGGCAGGCGATGGTGATCAATTGTGGCAGCTCAATGCGCAGGGACATTCTTCAGCCACGGCATGATCGCCTTGAATCCGCCGTAGTAGATGGCGTAGACGCTCTGGCCGCCGTTGGCGCCCGTGAGATAGGGATCGCGGCGAAGTTGCACGTCAGTCGGAGTGTTGCTGGCATCACCGGGCGGCACGGTATTCGGCAGCGGCAGGCCATAAAGCACGTGGTCGAGGAAGCGCACGAAGTTGTGCTGCTGCGATTGTTTGAGCGAGTGGCCGCCGCCGCCCATGTAGAGGTCGAGCGCCAGCTTGTCCGCGGCGCCCAGATATTCGAATACCGGCAGCGCCGCTTCGTAGCCGAGCGAGTCGCCCTCGGCGTTGTTGCCGTAGTCGTCGTTGGTGTTGGCGATGAGCACGGCACGCGGCGCGATGGCCGCGATTTCCAGGTGATGATCGAAGGGCAGGCGCTCGCCATAGCCGTGCGTCTTCGTCTCGTAAATGCGTTCGTTGAGGAACCGCCGCATCATCTCGTTGGAGTTGTGAGTCTGGTGGCGCAGGTGATCGCCCAGAACTTCAGAGCCCGACGTGCTGCCCCACGCGTATTCATTGCCGAAGGGCACGAATCGATAGGGCGCGGCGCCGCCGCTGCCGGACGCGCCGGCGTGCGTGACCTTGAAGCGCTCATCGAGCATGCCGGTGAGCAACGCGCCCTTGCCCCAGCGCGAGAAACCGGTGACCGCGAGCTTGTCGAGGGCGAGCAGCGGCGTCGCGACGCCGTTCACCTCGAGGACATAGCCCGGGTCGTTGGCCAACAGGAATTCGAGCGCATCGACGGCGCGACTCGCGCCCCAGGCCCAGCCGACCAGGCAGCCGAAGTCGGATCCCGCGGCCACGTCGTAGGGATACAGATCGAAGATGGCGCCGGTGTGCGCGACGTTGTCGGATTGCACGCCGGCGGTGGGCAGGCTGAGGACGGCGTAGCCGGCGTCGAGGTAGTTAGCGTTGCCGTTGTTGACGGCATAGTCCAGTGAGACGATGACCGGAAACGGCGCGGATTTACCACTGGCCGCGGCTTGCGCGGCGGTGGGGACCGTGAGCCGGGCGGCGAACGAGGCGGTACGGGCCGCCTCCCTCATCTGAACCGTGATGTTGCGCGATTCGCCGTCGATCACGGAGCTTGCCTCGAGCGACGACGGTCGCGGCGGCTTCATGCCGAACTCGTAGTACTGCATGAGCGCCTTGATCTCTTCGCGTCGCCTGTTCCAGTCGGCGGCGGTCTTGACCCTGCGGCCGTCGAAAAACCGAAAGGGATCGGGAAGATGGGTGATCGCCGGCAAGTCATGAGGATCCGGGTACGGTCCGCTTCGGCGCAAGCCGCGCAATGCGTGGTCGAGCGTCACGTTCGCCCGGTCGACCGCGCGCTGCGAGTGCACTGCCATCGCGCCGTTTGCGATGGCGAGTCGCTTGTCGATGGCGGTCTCGTCTTTCCAGATTCCGCGCGCGAGCGCATTGGCCTTCGCGATGTTCTTGGCGAGCATGAACGTATCGACCTGCATTGGCGCGACGCCGTCATATCCCGCCAGGATCACGGTGCCCCATTCCCGGTTGTCGTCGGTGGTTCGATTGCGCGTTGCCGGATTCCAGAACACGCGGCACTGGCGTGTCCCGCTGGCGTCGGCCTCATTGATGCCAAAGTCAAAGCCGAACTTCGCGCCGTTGGCGCGGTGGTGTTCGCCGAGATACCAGGCGATCTCCACGTTGTAGCCGTTGCTGCTCGTGGCCGAACCATAGGACTTCAGATAGCGCGACGAAACATTGTCGAAGATGGTGTTCTGCGGGCGGTTGGCGCTGAAGGTGGCCGGCGGTGCGGTCACGGTGAAGGTGCCGTCGTCTTCCTGAAACTTCGCGACCTTGTCGTCGAAGTGATCGACCCAGAATTCGACGCCGTCCCGGTTGAAGTTGAGCGCAGCGGCGGTGCTCAGCAGCGGATCGGTCACGCTCACGAGCACATACAGCACCGCGCCGTCCCACATCGCCCGCACTTTGCCGGAAGTGGGGCAGGCGGCAGGGCCGGTCATCGCCGGGTTGTAACTGTTGGCGAGCGTCGCCGCCTCGGCGCCGTTCCACGCCGCGTCGACCACGCCATCGACAACGACCGGTGTCGGGGTGAACTGCGCCTCGAGAACATTGTTAGCGAGCACAGGCGCGCCGCCGAGCAGCGCGGCCGCGGCGAAACATCCTCTGTGCATGCCTACTTCCCCTGCACCCAGTCTCCGGCAACCTGCTGCAGGACCGGGTTGATCTTCTTGAGCAGCGCCATGGCCAGATCGATCACGTGCTCGCTGGCACCGAGCTCGCGCGCCTTGTTGTAGCTCTGCCCGGCGCGATATTCGCCGAAGTCTTTGAACGGGTAGTCGAGCTCGGGCTTGCCGTTGTGCAGCGTCTTGACGATGCGCAGGAACAGCAACTCTTCGGCCTTGACGATGAGCTCCAGCAACTCGCCGCTCGCCAGGGTCGCCTTGTCGCGCAGGATTTCGGCGGGATTGAATCCGGCGAGCCGCAGCGTCTCGCCCAGGTAGGCGCGGTAGTATGTCGAGGCGTATTTCGGGTCCACGGCTGTGTCGCGATGCTTGGGTGCCTGGGGCTTGCGTCGGAACAGCAGCGGCAACAGCAGGAAGACGATGACCAGCGCGATGGTCGTCCCATAGAGGCTCATGAAATCCGTGCCCATGCCGCGTACTCACTGTGATACGAGAAGGGCCGCATTATTGCGCCGCTTGGGGTGCGGTAACACGTGACGGTTGGTTAATTCTTTGCTCCCTACCAAATGTGTATTGCGGCGCGCGGTGGCCTGCGGTGAACTTGCGTATGCGTTTTCTTGCCCTTGTTTTCGCGCTGTGCGCACTGCTCGCCGAACCTGCCCAGGCTCAGGCGAAGAAGATCCTGTTCCTCGCTGGTCCGCGCGACCACGGCGCGCCGGGCCGGCATGAATACGAACGCGACCTCAGGACTCTGGCGCAGTCGTTCGACCATGCGGCAAACCTCGGCGGCGTCGCCACTCAGGTCATCGTCGGCAAGCTGCCCGAAGACCTGGCAGTACTCGACGGCGTGGCGGCGATCGTCATCGACAGCAGCTCGGACCGCGCCGAGAACGAGATTCATCCGTTGTTTCCACCGGATCCGTCGACTAACCACCACGGCTACGACGCGGCAACCATCGCGTGGCTCGCGGCTCTGAACGAACGCATCAAGCTGCAGAAGATCGGCGTCGTGATCCTGCACTACGCCACCTGGGCGGAGAACTGGCGTGCGCGCGAGTACTACCTGGGCTGGACCGGCGGGCTGTGGGTGCAGATCGCGTCCAAAAATCCACAGGATGACTGGTCGATGGCCCCTGCATCACGGCATCCGATTCTTCGCGGTGTGAAACCGTGGACGTACCGCGACGAAATCTTCTGCCGGTTTCTCCTGCCGACCGACAAGCGCCGCACGAACCTGCTGCTGGCCACGCCGAAGGCGGACAAGGGCGGCATCGGTCCGCAGATCGCATCGTGGGCCTATCAACGTGACGACGGCGGCCGCGGCTTCGTGTTCGGCGGCCTGGACTTCCGCGACAATCTCGCGCTCGACAACTATCGGCGGTTTCTCATGAACGGCATCGCCTGGGCGGCGAACATCGAGATTCCGCACGGCGGCATCCAGTCGCCGACGCCGGATGTGAGTGACGTCACGCCCCGCAAGACCAACTGACAATGAAGTCGTTTCGTTCGGCGCTGGTCGCGCTGGTATTGATTGCCTCGTCGGCTCACGCCGCGCAATGGCCGGACTACGGCGGTTCGCCCGACCAGTCGAAGTACGTGGTGACGCCCGACATCACGAAGAAGAGCGTGTCAAAGCTTCAGGTGGCGTGGACGTACTCAACCAACGACGAACGCGCCTACCAGTTCAATCCGGTCATCGTCGACAACGTGATGTACGTGCTGGCGAAGAACAGCTCACTGGTCGCGATCGACGTGGTTACGCACAAGGAACTGTGGATCCACGCCAACCTGCGCGGCATCACCAATCGCGGCGTCAACTATTGGTCGAGCGCGGATGGCAAAGACAGGCGCCTGCTGTTTGCTCTCGATGACACGCTGCAGGCCATCGATGCGCGCAGCGGGAAATCCATCCTCACCTTTGGCAAGAACGGCCTCGTCGACCTTCGCGAAGGCCTGGGGCGCGACCCCCCGACTATCCGCCGCGTCATGTCGTCCACGCCGGGGCGCATCTTCGACAACCTGCTGTTGCTCGGCAGCTCGCCGGGCGAAGGCTATTTCTCCGCGCCCGGGCACATCCGCGCCTACAACGTGGTCACCGGCGAGCTCGCCTGGACATTCCACACCATCCCGCAACCCGGTGAGTTCGGCTACGACACCTGGCCCAAGGATGCGTGGAAGTACATCGGTGGCGTGAACGTGTGGGGTGAGATCACGCTCGATGCAAAACGCGGCATCGCATATTTCCCCGTGTCCTCGCCGACGTACGACTACTACGGCGCCGACCGCCACGGCGCCAATCTCTTCAGCGATTGCTTGTTAGCTCTCGACGCTCGCACCGGCAAGCGGCTGTGGCATTTCCAGATGGTTCACCACGACCTCTGGGACTACGACCCCACGGCCGCGCCGCAACTCATCACGGTGAAGAAGGACGGCAAGACCATCGACGCCGTCGCGCAGGCCACCAAGCAGGGTTTCGTGTTCGTGTTCGATCGCGTCTCGGGCAAGCCCGTGTGGCCGATCGACGAACGCAAGGTGCCGGCGAGCGATGTGCCTGGCGAAGCCGCCTGGCCGACACAACCGTATTCGGCGCTGCCGCCGAGCGCGCGCCAGGTGGTGACGCCGGACGATCTCACTCCCTATCTCATCAGCGATGCCGAGCGCGCCACGTGGCGCGAGCGAATCGGCAAGGCGCGCACCGGGCTTTTCAATCCTCCCGCGCTGGTCGAAAGCGCCGTGGTGCCCGGCGCCGTCGGCGGCACCAACTGGGGCAACACCGCCGCGAATCCCAAGGCTGGCGTCGTCTATCTACTGAACCAGGACTTCCCGTCGTTCTACAAGCTGCAGCTGCAGATGGATCGCAATGTCGCCGGTGGGCGCGGACGTTATGGTCCGCCCGATCCGGCCGCCATCCAGCGCGGTGCGGCGGTCTACAAACAATCCTGCGCGATGTGCCACGGCGAAGATCGCGCCGGCACGCCGGCCGCGCCGTCGCTGCTGAGCATCGGCACGCAGATCGGCATGCCGCAGCTGCGTCGCACGATCCTCTTTGGCAACGGCCGCATGCCGCCCATCGGGCATATAGAAGATGAGCAGATCGCCGACATTCTCGCCTTCCTCGGCGGGGGAGCCACGCGCCGGCCGACCGACGCGCCGGCAACCATGCCCGAAGGACCAGTGGTCGCTTCCGGCGGCGCACCGCGCGAGCCGGCGCCGGCGCGCCTCGAAGGCATGCAGCACTATCCCGAGGGCGTGGCCGCGCCGGCAAATCGCTACTTCACCGACTATGGCTTGGGATATCCGTATCTCATGGGACCGCCGTGGTCGCAGATCGTGGCGTACGACCTCAATCGTGGCGTCATCAAGTGGCGCCGGCCGTTAGGCCAGGATCTCGACGTCACCAAGGCGGGCGGCAAGAACTCCGGCGTGCCGCGCGGCTCACAGCGCATGGGCATGCTCGTCACCTCCACCGGCATCGTGTTCTCCACCGCGCGCGACGGCGTGCTCTATGCGTTCGATGCGGACAACGGTGAAGTGCTGTGGTCGTACGCGCTTCCGATGGCCGCCGAGGGCCTGCCGTCTATCTACGAAGTAGATGGCCGGCACTACATCGTCGTCAACGCCACCACGCCGCATACCTGGGGACTCGCGTCGCGCGAGAGCGGCATCGGATCGCCGGAGCCGCTGGGCAAGGGCGGGTACGTGGTGTTCGCGCTGCCTCGATAACAAGGTCACGCCGCCTGGCGTGTCGCGGCTTCCAGGGTTTTCTTTGCAACCGCGATCCCCGTGTTCATCATCTGCTCCACCTGTCCGGCGAGCTCGTCAGGCAGCAGATCCGTGGTCCAGACAAAGCGCGAGCCGCCCTCGGGGTCAGGCTCGATCCATGCCGCGCCGTTGTAGTGTCGAAACTGCGCGCCCACGATCGCCCAGGCGACGCGATGCCCGGCATCGTCGACGCTGACGATTTCCTCACGTGCCGTCATGCCGTTGCCGAATGTCACCACGCGCGCGTTGCCTTCCATGCGCGTGTCCACCACGAATCCCGGAACCAGGCGAGTGTGCAACGCGCCCACGTCACGCAGCGCGTCCCAGGCTCGATCCGCGGGCACGTCGATTCGAATTTCCTTGCGAATGCTGGCCATGTGTCACCTCACTTGCACGGACCGCATTGTTCCGCGGCGATTCGAATCGGGAAGTCAGCGCAGGGCGACTCGTGGTGCCCGACTAAGCCGTGATGGCTGGTTAGCCGCCGAAGACCGCCGACGTGTATGCTTTCTGCGCCCAACTGCGCAGGATCTGCCATGAAACGTCTGTTTGCCGTGCTGGGGATGACGTGCACCACGCTCGCCCTGGCGGCTCCGCCGGTCACGAAGCTGACCACGCTGCATACCTTTCAGTACACCGAAGCGTTCCTGCCGATCGGCAGCCTGGTCGAAGGCGAGGATGGTGTCTTCTACGGCGTGACGGCATACGGTGGTGCGCGCGGGGGCGGCACGGTCCACAAGATCACTTCCGCGGGCGTGCTGACGACGCTGTTTGACTTCGAGCAGTCTACCCTTGCTGCACAGGGATCGGCGCCGGTCAGCGGGCTGGTTCGCGGCGCGGATGGCGCGTTCTACGGCACCACTCGCGACGGTGGACGCGATGGCCTGTCTGGCGAGGGCATTCTCTATCGCATCACCTCGGCGGGCGTGCTCACGCTCATGCATTCGTTCACTGAAGCCGATGGCATGAAAGGAGGCGAGCTGATGCTTGCCTCGGACGGCAATTTTTACGGCATCGCGGAGGGCGGCGGTGGCGCCAACGGCGGCGGAACTATCTACCGCATGACGCCCAACGGTACGTTCACCGTGTTGCACAACTTCGCCGGCGACGCGACGGAAGTCGGCGGCGGATTGTCGCGGCTGGTCGAGGGGCCGGGCATGGTGCTCTACGGCACGGCTCGTACCGGCGGATACACCGTCCCCGACATTGAAGGCACGTTCTATTCGCTGGCGCCGAACGGCAACTTCAACGTCCTGTACCGCTTCAACGTAGGGCGGTCGCGCCCGACCGGCGTGGTGTTCGGGTCCGATGGCATGCTCTACGGCTCGACCGCCGATGGTGGCGGTTTCAAACTGACAACCGGTGGAACCTACACGCAGCTTCACTACCTGCTGGGCTGTTCGTGCGGAACGGCGCTGGGTGGCTTTCCATCGGGCACGCTCTTGCTTCGTGGCGATGGGCTCTTCTATGGCGTGACCACCCACGGCGGCGTCGACAACTGGGGCACTATCTACTCGATGTCACCCACGGGCGCGCTGGAGTCGGTGCATTCTTTCAACGGAACCGACGAAGGCATGGCCCCGGCGGCCGCGCTCACCGAAGGACGCGACGGACGTCTCTATGGAACCACCAGCGGTTTCAACACCGGGGGCACGGTTTTCAAGCTGGCGTTCCTGCCGGCCGCTCCCGCGACGCTCGGCGCCGCGCCCGCAAATGTCGGCGAAGTTGCATTGACGTGGAGCGCGGTGCGCAGCGCCAATTCTTACAACGTATATCGCGGCACCGCGAGCGGTGCCTTGAACGCCACGCCGGTGCTCACCGGCGTCACCGGCACCGGCGTCACGGTGACAGCACTGCTCGGTGGCACCAGCTATTTCTTTGCGGTCGCGGCGGTAAACGAAGCCGGTGTCGGGCCGCAATCGCTCGAAGCCAGCGCCGTTCCGACCGCCCCGCCGGTGACCATGCTTCCAGTCGCTCCGAAGTCTTCTGGCGGCGGCAAGATCGACGGGTTGACGCTTGCCGTCTTGTTGTTGTGCGTGACGATCGGTGTTCTGCATCCGGCGAGGCGCAGGCGCATTGGTCTTACGGGACGAGTCGCGCAATTTTCGCGCTGATCGGAGGCCGCTGCCCGCATCCCGGAGGGGCGTGCTGACGCCGCGTCCGCTATCCTGAGCCCAACGACAAACAGGGTGGCCGACATGCACGTTCAACGACGCGACGCATTGAAGATTCTCGCTGGCGCAACACTCGCTGGCCTCGCCAACCCCGTCTTCGCCAAGGCGAAGGCGCTCAAGGTACTCATCCTCGGCGGCACCGGCTTCATCGGCCCGCACTTCGTGAAGGCCCTGACGGATGGCGGCCACAAGGTCACGCTGTTCAATCGCGGCAAGCGCGATCCGGAAGTGCACCCCGGCATCGAGCAGCTGTTAGGCGATCGCGATGGACAGGTCGACAGCCTCAAAGGCCGTGACTGGGATGTATGCATCGACAACTCCGGCTACAAGCCGAGCCAGGTGAAACTCAGCGGTGAGTTGCTCGAGGATCACGTCAAGCAGTACATCTTCATCTCCAGCATTGCCGTGTACGCCGACTTCGCCAAGGCCGGCGTCGACGAGGACTACAAGCTCGCGACACTCAAGGACCCCACCACCGAAGTGGTGACCGGCGAGACCTATGGCGGCCTCAAGGTGCTGTGCGAGAAGCTGGTGGAGAGCATCTACGGCAAGCGCGGCACCATCATCCGGCCTACCTACATCGCCGGGCCCGGCGATCACACCGATCGGTTTACCTATTGGCCGTTCCGCGTGTCCAAGGGCGGCGAGATGCTCGCGCCCGGCACGCCCAGCGATCCGTTCCAGTACATCGACGTGCGCGACCTCGCGGACTTCATCCGCGTCTGCGTCGAGAAGAACGTGACGGGCAAGTTCAACCTCTGCGGTCCGCAGGGCGCCGTCACCATCGGCTCGTTGCTCGACGAATCCAAGCGCATCACCCAGGCGAACACCACGTTTGTCTGGGCCAGCGCGGATTTCCTCAAGGCGCAGCAGATCATCGGCGACGAGGCGAAGGGCAACTACATGCCTATCTGGCAGCCGCCGCAGGGCGATGAAGCCGGATTGTTGTTAGTGAGCCCGGCGCGGGCGGTGAAGAAGGGGCTGAAGTTCCGCAGTTTGGAGACGACCATCCGCGAAACGCTGGAGTGGCAGAAGACGAGGCCGGAAGACAAGCAGGTCTTGAAGGCGGGGTTGACGATGGAGAGGGAAGCGGAGCTTCTCGTGAAGCTGCGCGCCGCTTAGTCGGCCCGCCGCCGTCGCGCTTCAGCGACGCTGAGTAATCCACAGCACGTCGGACTAAGTCCGACACTTTTGCGTGCGCCCAACGCGGAACTCACGGACGCATGCCCTCTCGTAGTACTACCACGGAGGTAAACATGCAGAACGGAAGCTACGACGAAACGACCATCAAGGATTTTCTCGCCCGAATGATCGACGGATGGAATAGCGGAGACGCCGCGGAATTCGCGGCCCCATTCTCCGAAGGCGCGGACTTCATTGCCTTCGAAGGCACGCACCTGCGAGGACGCGCGCAGATCATGAAATTTCACCAACCCCTGTTCGACCGCGAGCTCAAGGGCACGCGGCTCGAAGGCGGGGTGAAGTTCGTCCATTTCCTCGGGCCGGCGGTGGCGGTGATGCACGCCTGGGGAACGACCACGCTTGCGGGCCAGACCAATGCTTCGTCGAGCCGGGACTCAATGCAATTGTTCGTGGTGACCAAGCACGATGGCGAATGGCACTTCGAGGCCATGTTGAACGCCCGCCGCATCACGCTGGATCAGCAGCTCTTCCTCGATCAGTTCGCCACGCTGTCGGCCGGCGATCAGCGTGAGGTCAAGCAGCGCGTGACGTCGATGCGTCACTAGCGGGCCTCGCGCCCGAGCGCAAAGCCAGCCAGATCAGCAGCACCGTGGCGATCACGTTCAGGATGATCTTGCCGTAAAGATCGAGCTTCGACGCGCCATCGATGAAGCCGGCGAAGCTCACTGCCATGCTGCCGATGACGGTTCCCAGCACGAGCCCCAGACGGTGCCGGTCGCTCCACGACGGGTGCGCGGAGTAGCGCGGCAGCAGGTAGATGGCGAGAAGCGCGAGGCCCAGCCCCACGGCCACGGCGATCGCCGGCGGAAACGTGGGACGGATGCCGAAACCCAACAGGCACATGCCGTACCAGATGACGGCGGCGATGACGCCGCCGATGCCTAACAACCACGGATTGGGCGGAGTGAACGACGAGCCCTGGCGCGAAAGCGCTCGTCGCGCTGGCCCAATCGCCGCGAAGATCAGCAGCGCGATCGCGGCGGCACCCAGCACTACATGCGTGAGCGGCGGGTTGTACTCGGGCACATGAAATATTTTCGTTCGCGCGATCTGCGTCCACGAGTACCAGGCCGGAAAGCAGGCCACGACGAGAATGATGCCCACCATCCAGTTGGACCACTTCTTCAGCCACGGATCCGCGCGGCGCGAACGGAAGATGAGCTCGCAGAGCATGATGGGCATGATCACGACGAGCACGCTCTCGTAGAACAGGGCCCACAGGAAATAGACGTAGTTGATTCCCCAGGCGCGTGCGAACGGTTCACCCGGAAGAATCTGCAGCACCATGGGCGCGACGGAGGTCTGCTGGATGAGAAATTCCTCGGCGATGGACAGCGCGAAGGCGAGCAGCAACATGTTCAGCCAGCCGAGATTCCACTGGCGCACGGCTTCGCGGATCAGCAGCGTGCCGCCGCCCCAGATCGCCACTTCGATGGGAAACACGAAGATGGAAGATATGCGCGTGGCGCCCGGCAGCACCTCGGCGATGAGCGGCGCCAGCAGCACGAGAGTCCAGGCGGGGCCGGCGTAGCCCAACTTCGGGGTGCGTTCAGTGTTCATGGGAGAGATCGTAGAACTGGCGTGCCGCGGCACATAAGTGACAGCTGTCAACGCGATGAAGTGACGAAAGCGCGGCGCGCCTGACGGACTGTCAATTTTTGCCATCGGGGCCAACGGCCACCCGCCTGCCGCTGCGCACCTGACATAAGACGCCTGATGCGCCGCAGCGCGCGTCAGCATCCACGCCGTCGATCGGATTCACGTCCCGCAAGTGAGTCATTCGCATCCGACGCGACACTATCCATATGTGTTGGCATTGATGCCGCCACTGACACAAGGCTGAACGGTATTTCCAGGATGGAGAGCCGAGCAGGGCGCGGCGAGGTCAGGGATGACTTCGCCGCGTAATTTGTCCGCGATTCAGGATTCGTTAAGTACCGCGGGCGCAATCTGGCCACCAAGCAAGTTTTGGTGCCGCCATGACCCGATC
>DASYKM010000081.1:0-1510 GCA_035995425.1 Steroidobacteraceae bacterium | reverse complement strand
CCGGCCGTTACCATCATCAGCAGACCAATCGGGAAAATCCTGTTCATGCGTGCCTCACCTTGGGAATGTTTTTAGAAGGGGTGTTGCGGCCGATGCTTGCACGCGGCGTAAGATCAGTCGGGGCGAAACCCGGGCTGAAACGGGACAGAATCAGGGCGAGGCATGATGCGTTTCGGCAAGTTCGATTTTGATCCGGTGACACGCCGGGTCAGGTGCGACGGGGTGGACATCCATCTCACGCCCAAGGCCTTCGAGCTGCTGGCTGCGCTGCTCGATGGGGCACCTCGAGTGGTTTCAAAGCGCGAACTGCACGCGCGGCTGTGGCCAGGTGGGGTGGTAGCGGATGCGACGCTGGTTGCGCTGATCAAGCAGTTGCGCGCGGCGCTCGACGACCGTGACCGCGCTGCGCCGCTGATCCGCACCGTACATCGTGTGGGCTACGCGCTCGAGATAACGCCGGCGCAGCGCGAGCAGCCGATGCCCTTCGTGGCGGCCCGCTGGCTCACCGTGGGACAGCGACGGCTGACACTCGCGACCGGCGAGAACATCGTCGGCCGCGACGAGGCCGCGAGCGTGCGCATTGACGACCCGATGGTGTCGCGCCGGCATGCACGCATCCTGGTGAGTAGTTCGGGCGCACACATCGAGGATCTCGGCAGCAAGAACGGCACATTCATCGATGGGCAGCCGATTGTTGCCGGGCCAATGCCGCTGCGTGACGGCATCCAGCTCGCCTTTGGCACCGTGCGCGTCGTTTACGGCGAATCGAGCAACGGCATGCCTACGCTCACCCACGCCTGAACAGCAGCGTTGAGCGAGATACACTGCCGCCGGTCATGCGACTCGGCCTTCAACACACGTATTCAGCACTACCTTCGCGGTTCTACGCGCGGGTCGCGCCGGCGCCTGCGAAGGATCCACGGCTAGTTGCTTTCAACTCCCTCTTGGCTTCCGAGCTCGACTTCGATCCAGCCGTCCTTGAACGCGAAGGTGCAGCCTGGTTTTCAGGCAATCGAACACCCGAGGATGCCGACCCGATCGCCTTGGCGTACGCGGGTCATCAGTTTGGCAGCTTCGTGCCGCAACTCGGTGATGGTCGCGCCATCTTGCTTGGTGAACGGGTGGGACGCGACGGCGTGCGGCGCGACATCCAGCTCAAGGGCTCGGGACGCACGCCGTTCTCGCGCAATGGCGACGGACGCGCAGCGCTTGCGCCCATGCTGCGCGAGTACCTCATCAGCGAAGCGATGCATGCGCTCGGCATTCCGACCACGCGCTCTCTCGCGGTAGTCACCACCGGCGAGCAGGTTGTGCGCGAGGATCTCGAGCCCGGGGCCGTGCTGACGCGCGTGGCTGCCAGCCACATTCGTGTCGGCACCTTCGAGTACTTCGCGGCTCGCGACGATCGTGATGCAGTTAGCCAGCTACTCGACTACGTCATCGCACGACACGATCCGAACACGCGGGACGCCGACGTTCCCGCGCTGGCGGTGCTCGAAGCCGTCGCGCA
>DASYKM010000080.1:0-1684 GCA_035995425.1 Steroidobacteraceae bacterium | reverse complement strand
TCCTGGGCCAGGGCCTCAAGCGTGGTGTTGCCGCCCGACCAGCCGATGCTGTCGAGCATGAGATCGCACTGCGCGCTCGCCGCGGCAAAGCGGCTCGTCTCCATGCCGTCGAGGAACACGCAATGATCGTCAGCCTTGAGGCCCGCGGCCGCGAAGGCGCGATCAAGGCGCTTCTGGAACAGTGCGGTGACCTCCTTCCCGAAATGCCGGATGAAGACGAACTGGCAATCGCCGGCCTCGCGCGCGATGCGCGGAAAGACCTCGTCGTGCTGCGGCAGATACTTGAACAGCGACTGCGCGCACCAATAGGCCGTTGCGTTCGGCCGGAGCCCAAGCTCCTCGCGGGTGACCGTCGCAGGCGGCAGCGTAAGCGGCTCATAGTGAAAGCCGGCGTTGGGGAGCCTCACCAGCTTTTCGGCGTAGTGGTCCTGGCCGTTGGCGGGTTCGATCAATTCACCGCTGAGGAAATAGTCGAGGGTCGGAAAGCCGCTGGTCTGCGGATGGCCGATGTAACCGCATTGCGCCGGCGCCAGGCGAAGCGCCGCCAGCTCCGAGGCCTCGGTGCTCATGCCGATGTCCGGGTAGATCAGAACGTGCGGCCGGTCGGCGAGAATGGTCTGCCGCCAGTGTTCGGTCGAGGCGGGGCCTTGCACGAAGCGGTGGCAGAGCTGCCGCGCCAGCGCGGTTTCGGAATCCTGGCTGCTGCCGAGGTAGTAGCCCGACACCTGGAAGCGTTTCGGATCGAGTTGGCTGACCCAGCCCTTGACGCCGATCTTCCAGACCGAGTGCTGGTAGAAAAAGCCGCTGACGATGCCGACGCGCACCGGCTCGCCTGCCGCCGGCGGCGGGGCGATTTCGGCGGAGCCGTAGCGCTTTTGCATGATGTCAGACGCCATGCCGCCGAGCAGGCTTTGCAACTCGCGATCGTTCTGGCCCTGATAAGCGAGGAAGAATGCCTGCGCCTGACCAAGTCCCTTGGACAGATCGGCAGGGATGCGTCCGGCTTCGTAGGCTGTCCGGAGCGCGCGCAGGCGCCGCTCGTACTCCGCGCGCTGCACCGCGATTTCGCTTTCCTCGGCGTAAAGGATCGGCAGGGCCGCGGTGCACGAGCCCCAGCGCGCCTTGGTGTAGTCGGGCTTCAGCGCCACCGCCCGGTCGAAGCTCGCGAGCGCTTCGGTGTAGCGGTTGAAATCCGCCATCAGCATCCCGCGCATGCCATGCGCCTCGGCGTAGGCCGGGTGCACCATCAGCAGCACCTCGAGGCTTTGCATTGTTTCGTCGATGCGTTTCAGCGCGCGCAGCGCGCCGCAGCGGTTGAGCATCGCTTCGGCGAAATCCGGCTGGATGGCGAGCGCGCGGTCGTAGCAGACGAGCGCGTCAGCCGGGCGGCCGAGAATGTCGAGCACCGAGCCGCGGTTGCTATGCGGCTTGACGTAGTTGGGGCGGAGCGCGATGGCGCGGTCGTAGCTCTTGAGCGCCTCGTCGAAGCGGTCGAGTCCCTTGAGCGCGTTACCCTGGTTGTAGAACGCCTCCGCATAGTCGGGCTTGATGGCGATGGCGCGCTTGAAGTTTTCCAGCGCCTCCGCGTGCCGTTCGAGCGTTACCAGCACCGCGCCGCGGTTGTTGAGCGCCTCGGCGAAGCGGCCCTTGTGCTTGAGCGCTTCGTCGAAGCTCGCCAGCGCCT
>DASYKM010000079.1:0-26439 GCA_035995425.1 Steroidobacteraceae bacterium | reverse complement strand
GTGCTGGGCGGAAAAGGGGACATTCCTATTTTTCGCCGCGAAAAATAGGAATGTCCCCTTTTCCGCCCAGCACCACTCAGAACTTACCTCCGGCGATTCGGTCCGAATACTCAGGTGCGAGGAGACGATGTCATGAAGCATCGTGTGAGTCTGGGTATTGCTCTGGTGGCGTGCGCCGCAGTGGAAGCGGCTGAGCCCGCGCCAGCCAAATCAGTCGTGCCGGTGACCACTGCGGTTGCCGCGCCCAGGTCCCAACCCGCCAAGCCACTCAATCTGCGCATCGGCGACGTGCGCCGCTACATGATGCCGAACGAGTATCACGAAGCGATCAGTGCGCCCGACGCCGAGCAGAACACTGTCGTGGTGGAAGCCAATCGCATGCTGCCGTCCAAGTCGGACCGGCCGGTTCCCGTGGCCATCGCCGCTCCGTTCTGGGCGCTGGCTCATCCGCTGCAAAGCTGGCGCATCCTGGTGCCCGATCTCAAAGCCCCACCGCCCGGGCCGCCGGACGTCGTGCCCCCACCCGTCTTCCGCTGGGGTCCGTAGTGGTACCGGGTTGGGATTCTCGTGATTCGGGGAGTAGCTAGCGTTGCGGTCCGGCGGCGCGAATCACGAGAATCCCAACCCGGTACCGCCACCTCAACGATGCGCGTTGATGCTGTCGCGCAATTCCATCGCCGCCTTGCGCGCCGCACTCGCAAAGTCTTCGCCTGAGCTGGCGTAGAGAATCGCGCGTGACGAGCTGATCACCAGCCCGGTGCCCGCCTGGGTTTTCCCGGCCGCCATCACCTTCGCGACATCGCCGCCCTGCGCACCGACGCCCGGCACCAGCAGCGGCATATCGCCCACTCGCCGCCGAATGTCGGCCAGGTCCTCGGGATAGGTGGCGCCGGCGACCAGCATGCAATTGCCGTTCGAGTTCCACTGACTCGCCACGTGTTCGGCCACGTATTGAAACAGCTTGCGGCCGCCGCCGACGTCGAGATCCTGAAAATCCTTCGCGCCCGGATTGCTGGTGCGGCAAAGAATGACCACACCCCGATCGGCATGCTTGAGATAGGGCTCGACCGAATCACTGCCCAGGTAGGGATTCACGGTGAGCGCATCGGCGTCGTAGCGCTCGAAGGCTTCGAGCGCGTAATGCTCGGCCGTGTTGCCCATATCGCCGCGCTTGGCGTCGAGAATGACGATGGCATTCGGACAGGTCGACTTGATGTAGTCGATGGTGTGCTCGAGCTGGTTCTCGGCCGCGTGCGCCGCGTAATGCGCAAACTGCGGCTTGTAGGCGCACACCAGGTCGCGCGTGGCATCGATGATGGCGCGGTTGAACTGAAAGATTCCGCCCGGCGCTTCGCGAAACTGATCCGGAAACTTCTTCGGCTCGGGATCGAGCCCGACGCACACCAGCGAGTTCGTCGCCTTCCAGCACGCAGCCAGCCTCTCGGAAAACTTCACCTAACTACCTCCAGATATTCCAGCATCATGATCTTGACGCCCAACGAGGCGAAGTTCACCTGGATGTTCGCCTGCGGCCCGTGGCCTTCCACCTTCAGTATCACGCCTTCGCCGAACTTCTTGTGGCGTACGCGCGCGCCCAGCTTCACGCCGGGAGCGAGCTCCTCGACGGGCGCGCGGAACCGGCCGGCGGCGACGGGGCGCGAGATCTGGATGCGCGGCCGTACCTCTTCTATGAGGTCTTCAGGAATCTCCGAAATGAACCGTGACGGCGTGCCGTAGTTGTCCTGGCCGTGCAGCCGGCGCTGGTCGGCGTACGTCATGTAGAGCTGCTTCATGGCGCGCGTGGTGCCCACGTAGCAAAGGCGGCGCTCTTCTTCCAGGCCGTCGGGATCGTTGAGCGAGCGCTGATGCGGGAACAGCCCGTCTTCGAGACCGCACAGGAACACCACCGGAAACTCGAGGCCCTTGGCCGTGTGCAGCGTCATCATCTGCACGCAGTCTTCCCAGGCCTCGGCCTGGCCCTCGCCGGACTCCAGCACCGCGTGCGACAGGAACGCATCCAGTGGCGGCAGCGCCTCATCGTCGGTATTCAATCCATCGGGCTCGAAGCCGCGCGCGGCCGATACCAATTCGTTCAAGTTCTCGACGCGCGCCTCGCCGCGATCCGCCTTCTCTTTCTTGTGATGCTCGACCAGGCCGGAGTTGTTGATCACGTGGTCAACCTGCTCGTGCAGCTCGAGGCCGGCGATGTCGCGCCCCAGTTGCTCTATCAACTTCAGGAAGCCGGCCAGCGCCGCTTCGCCCTTGGGGCCGAGCGTCCCCGCCGCGATGCTGAGCGTCGCCGCGTCCCACAGCGACGTGGTCGTCAACTTGGCCTGCTCGCGCACCACGTCGAGCGACCGCGCGCCGATGCCGCGCGTCGGCAAGTTCACCACGCGTTCGAACGAGGCATCGTCGGCATGATTGGTGATGATGCGCAGGTATGCCAGCGCGTCCTTGATTTCCGCGCGCTCGAAGAACCGCAGGCCGCCATACACCTTGTACGGAATGCGCGCCGACATGAAGATTTCTTCGAACACGCGCGACTGCGCGTTGGATCGATAGAGAATCGCCACGTCGCGTCGCGCGCCGCCCTGGTTCGCCCACTCGCGGATGCGATGCATGACGAACTCGGCCTCGTCGCGCTCGTTGAACGCGGCGTAGAGTTTGATGCGCTCGCCGTCCGAGCCTTGCGTCCAGAGATTCTTTCCCAGGCGCCCGGTGTTGTTCGAAATCAGCGCGTTCGCCGCCTTCAGGATGTTCCCCGTGGAGCGGTAGTTCTGCTCCAGGCGAAAGAGCTTCGCCGCCGGGTAATCCTTGGAGAAGCGCGTCAGGTTCTCGACACGCGCGCCGCGCCAGCGGTAGATGGACTGGTCGTCGTCGCCCACCACGAACGGCGCGCCCTGTTGCCCGGCCACCAGCAGCGACCAAGCATATTGAATCGCGTTCGTATCCTGGAACTCGTCGATCAACACGTGCCGGAAGCGATGCTGGTAGTGCGCGAGAAGCGAAGGGTTCTTCAGCCACAGCTCGTACGCGCGCAGCAGCAACTCCGCGAAATCCACGACGCCCGTGCGCTGGCACTGCGCTTCGTACTCCGCGTAGAGCTTGATGAGCTGGCGGCGCGTCGGGTCGTTGCCGTCTTTGAGCGTCGGGGGGCGATGCCCCTCATCTTTATTGTGATTGATGAAGTACTGGATCTCGCGCGGCACCCAGCGCGCTTCGTCGAGCTCCATCGCCTTCACGATTTTCTTGATGAGCCGCAGCTGGTCTTCGCCATCGAGGATCTGGAAGCTCTGCGGCAGATTCGCGTCGCGCCAGTGCAGACGCAACAGCCGGTGCGCGATGCCGTGGAACGTGCCCACCCACATACTGCTTCCCGGAATGCCTAACAACTTCTCGATGCGCCCGCGCATCTCGTGCGCGGCCTTGTTGGTGAACGTGACGGCGAGGATCGAGTGCGGCGAGGCGCCCTGGGTCTCGATGACCCAGGCGATGCGATGCGTGAGTACGCGCGTCTTGCCGGAGCCCGCGCCGGCGAGCACCAGCACCGGGCCAACCGGTGCGGTGACGGCCGCGCGCTGCGCGTCGTTCAGCGTGTCGAGAATCGGGGAGAGGTCATTCATTGGGGCGCGAATGATAAGGGTTGAGCCACGGTTTTCGAAGCTCAATTCAGGCGCGGTTTACAGCGCCCGGTACACCGCGCCACTGGATGCGTGCGCTGCGTTCAGAGCCCCGGCATCGGCGGCGGGCGCTCATCGTCCGCCTGAGCGTCGAGGCTGCGCTTGTTCGGCGCGATCACCTTCTCGTCGAAATATTCCAGGATCGCCGCCACCAGCGCGAGGAACACCGGTCCCACCACGATGCCGATGGTGCCGAAGGCGGCTATTCCGCCGACCACACCCACGAACACCATGAACGCCGACACCGGCGCGTAGCGCGCCACGAGAATCGGCCGCAGGAAATTGTCCGAGGTGGAAACGATGACGCCCCAGATCAGGAGGAAGATGAACATTCCCCAGTGACCGATGGCCGCGAGATACAGCACCGCCGGAATCCACACGATGGCCGCGCCGCCCGCCGGCAACAGCGCGAGGATGCCGGCCAGCACGCCGAACACCACGGGCGACGGCATGCTCGCAATTGCAAATCCGATACCCACGAGAATTCCCTGGAAGATGGCCGTCAGACCAATCCCGTAGAAAACGCCGCGCGTCACGCTCGCCAGGTGATTGAAGAGCTGCTCGCGGTGCTCTTCCGGAACCGGGATCAGCCGCTGCAACCGGTTGAACATGCTCTTGCCATCGCGCACGAAAAAGAACAGCAGGAACAGCATGAAGAAGAAGCCGACCAGCGTGCCGAGGGCCGACAGCACCACGCCGCCGCTCATCGTCGCCACGTTTTTGAAAATGGCTTGCGCGCTGTTCGTGAGCCACTCCTGAATATCCGCGGCCGACACCGAAAGCTGCTCGCGCGCCACGCGCGCCACCGGGCCAATCACCGGGTACTGCTCGAGCTGCGCGAGCGTCGTGCCGTCCAGCTTGAAGTCCTTCTCCTGGATGAATGCCACCAATGCACGCGCCTGGCTCGCGAAGACGCTGCCGAGAAAGGTGAGCGGGATCAGCAGCGCGAACGGCGTGAGCCCGGTGAGGAGGCCCGCCGACCAACCCGCCCGGTTGCCGAACTTGCGCGTCAACCACACGTGCGCCGGGTAGAGCAGGAACGCGAGGAAGATCGCCCAGGCCATCGAACCGGCGAAAGGCTGGAGGACCATCAACAAGCCGTACGCCACCAGCGCGGCGAGCACGACGAAAAAGGCTTTTGTGTAGAACTCCATGGACCCTTAAGTGAGGCGGCCGGCGTTGCTGCTCTTATATATGTGTCGGGAGAGGCAGGTCTATAGCGGGGGAGGAGGAGATGGGTGGCTCAATTTCTCGAGATGTCGTGGCGTCAAGGTTTTCGCACTCGATCGGATTTGAAGTTGCGGTCTATTGAACATGTTGCCTAAAGCATTCGGGGGCGTTTGACGACGAGTCAGATGCCGTGATCTAGTTGAGTCAATAGTTAGCTGGAAGCGGGAGCAGGCTATTCATGCAGCCTGGCGGGAAATATTCCCTTATTCGGCCGTCTAAATAAGAGTTAGGGTTCAATCGCGCATGGTCCAACGCATCGTCACAATAGAAGGCTTCACGCCAGACGAGATACTCAGCATTCCAGAGGCGGATTTGGACGCATGGGTATTCTCTGCTACCCCGATCGTGTTTCGGGCGGGGACTGCAGAAGTTCTCGGCCAATTCCAGGTAATTGAATCGCGCATGACCGCAGAACTTGCTCACATTGACGGCGGTGGTGAAGGCGTTCTCCCCACATTGACGACGGTGCTTCGTCGAATCGCGGAACGCCGTGGCCTCAAGGAGATCGAGTGGCTGGTGTATGCCACGAACTGCGCCAAACCGAATCCCAAGCTCAGGCGGGTGTTGGAGCGTCGCGGCTACACGGTCGCAAAGGACGAGAAGCGCGGAGACCTCTATCGGCTCGTCGAGGGATTGTGCCCTAACAAATCGCTGGAGCGCACGCGTGGAAGATAAGGTGCCAAGCCCATACAGCCGCGCTCGCGGCGCTCAGCTAAATCGTTAAGCGACCAGTATGTTGACGATTGCCATCGATCTCTTCTTCCCAATAGCCACGGCAGCGTTCTTGCTGCATATCCGGCGGAAGTATCAGCTCGGAACTTATGTGGTGTGGTCGATGCCATTCTTGGTTCTCGCTCTTTGCGTGTGGCTTACGACTTCCAATGTCGTCTATTACTCTTGCGGGCGCCTTTGCGGTTCGGGGTTTGAAAGTTGGGGCGCACCACTGGCGGTGGCGGCTTTGGTAGTAGTTTGCGCCTTCGCATTGCGCCGGCCGTGGCTACGCTGGATGCAAGGTGCAGTGGCCTTCGTCGCGTTCAACTTCTGTCTCTTGCTTGCTGGCTGGATCGCCTGACACCTCGCTGGAGCGCGCGCTGCATTCAGCTCGGCCGTTAGACGTCAAGGAATCATCATGACGGTCAAGCGCATGGACAACGTCGGCATCGTGGTAGAAGACCTCGACGCCACCATTGAGTTCTTCACCGAACTTGGCCTCGAGCTCGAAGGGCGCGCCCCAATAGAAGGAGACTGGGCAGATGGCGTCACTGGATTGCGCGACATGCGTGCGGAAATTGCCATGATGCGTACGCCGGACGGTCACAGCCGGCTCGAGATCTCCCGATTCCTCGCGCCGCCCGTGATCGCCGATCACCGCAGCGCCCCGGTGAACGCTCTCGGCTACCTACGCGTCATGTTCACCGTGGAGAACGTCGACGAGACGCTCGCCCGGCTCGCGAAACGCGGCGCGAAGCTCGTCGGTGAAGTGGCTCAGTACGAAAATACGTTTCGGCTCTGCTACATCCGGGGCCCCGAAGGAATTCTCATCGGGCTTGCCCAAGAGCTCGGGCAGCAGACTTCGGCTCAGCTCAACCGCTAGGTGGCAGGAGAAGCGCAGTGCGCAGCGCGTCCGCTTATTCAGTACCGACTTACGCGCTCAGCAGGCTATGCCTCGTGGCTGTTTTGAGCGTTGCCGCCTTCGGGAAACCTGCCGCCACTACGCAACTGGTCGAAGTCTCAGGCTTTCGAATCGACACGAGCCGCGGGTCGAAAACAAAAGTGGATGAGACGCTTGCCACGCTTCAGCACCAAATCGAAATCGTGGAATCCGCCGGGCTGCAGCCGCAAGTTCTCACCTTTTTTCACAGCATTCCGATCTCGATCGATCCTTCGCTTGCTGGTATGAATGGCCAGTATGCGCAGGTGGATGGCAAGTGGCTGATTCGCGCCAGACCGGGGCGTTGGCCACCGGATCGCGCCATCCTTCTGCACGAACTCCTGCATGCATATCATCATCAGGTCCTGGGGCAGCCCACCCCTGCAATCGGTTACGCGTTCAAGGAAGCCCAACGAGATGGTGTCTACCCATCAAAATATCGTGGCGCGTACTTCCTATCTAACCCGAGGGAGTACTTCGCGGTGATTGCGGAGATCTATCTCTCCGGTCCTTCATTTCGTCCGCCCTTCAGCTGCGGCAGCGTGCAGAAGGCGCAGCCTCTATTCATCGCCTATCTGGCGGGACTTTTCGGAGAGCACGAATGCAAGTAGGCGCATCGATGTTCGCGTG
Source organism: Steroidobacteraceae bacterium (assembly GCA_035995425.1). Lineage (GTDB taxonomy): Bacteria > Pseudomonadota > Gammaproteobacteria > Steroidobacterales > Steroidobacteraceae > CADEED01. Next base: position 19,248 of record DASYKM010000079.1, on the reverse strand, counting down.
GCTGCGTTCCCTCGCTAGTGCGGCCGCCGTAGTCGAGCTGCACAGTGGTCGTATACGAGTGCGCGACCTCTCGAGCCGCACGATGTTCGAATTCGAGCCCATTCTGAGTATCGACGGCGCTCAGCGCGTGGTTTCTGTGGGCCGACCAATTCCCGCATCAGCTGTGAAAACGTATGCTCCATTCGCCAGTCCCGCGGCTCTTGCCGAAGAACCGCGGATCGCGCAACTGATTCTGCAGTTTGCCTACTCGAAGCTAGGCTCGGTGGCATGGCTGAAGCCGGCGCCTCGAGTCGTGCTGTCGATCCACGATGACAACGCAAACGGGGTAAAGCCCGTGAACGACACCACCCTTGTCGACCTGTCTACTTCTGCTGGCGCGCGCACCACGGTGATTCACCGCGGAAGAGCTGTGTCAGATGCTGAAGCGCTGAGGATGCTCGATGCCACCTGACAAAATGATCACCGAATCCGAATGCATTACGCTCCTGGTTCCACTCGGCTGGGGAGCCTGGCAGGCGCAACTCGGCTTCCACGCGAATTTTTGCTGCGAATACTGCGATCGCGATCTTCTGAAAACAGTGGACGACTATGACGCGTGGCAGGTCGATCACATTGTTCCAATGACGCGAGACGGCGAAGACGAACAGTGGAATCGCGCTCTTTCTTGCAAGACATGCAATTTCATCAAGCGCAACCAGATGCTGCATGCAGGCATCGATCCGAGGGTTGATCGCCCAGCGGCAATCGCCGCGATTCGACAGGCGCTCTGCGACTTGCGTGCCGCAAAGCAGACACGATTGGACAAGGTGCGTGAGCACTTCAGGTGTCGCACGTGGTTTGAAGCCAGGCCGTGGCCGACTGTCGCGCCTGACACCTCGCTGGAGCGCACGCGTGAGGAATAAGTCGCCAAGGCCAAATGGCCGCAGTTGCGGCGCTCGACTCAGCCGTTCAGCCTCACGAGGAGCATCGCATCATGATTCTCACTGAACGGCTCCAGCTCGACTCAATTCTGACCGGGCGTACACATAGACTGGTCCACAACTTCTGCGATGACGCATGGGACGCGCTCCCAAAACTCTGGACGATCACCCACCAGCAGGTTCTTGCTGAAGCGGAGCGCCGGGGATGGGAATGTTTTGTTTCCGTATCGGCACCCTACGACGACTTCTTGGTGATTGAAGAACCAACAGGATTTGTTTCCTGCAGCTTTGAGCGCGGTGAACTGCAACAAGCGAACGCTCGGCAGTTCCCGCAAATTGAAGCGGCGGTGAGAGATATGCTCACCCGCCGAATGCGCGCCGTGGGATTGACAAAGGGTCAAGCCAATGAGGTCTAACAATCTCTGGAGCGTACGTGCGGGGAATTCGAAGCGCCGACTCATCGCCCTGTTTGTTCTCGTCGTTGGCTGCGCAGGCGCCTTCAGCAGCATCTCATCGGCCCAGCCTCCAGCCAACGCCATCGACGTCGAACTCGAGTGCCGAGCCCGAGGCGACGAAGTCAGTCTCGACATCACGCTGCGCAACGCAGGCACCGCTGACACTGCGGTGGTCCTTGGGAAGATTCTGGCGAACGGCGCCAAATATCTTGCTGACAACCTTGCGCTCGAGGTCAAGACGGGCACGGACATCGTCAAATACCAATACGGCGATCCATCTGTCCGGGCATTGCCGGGCGCGTCGATACTTGGGTGGTCACGCTCCCGGTTGCTTCCGAGTACACGATGACACGACCACTCAATCACTTCTGGTCGCACGACGGGCGGTTTCTAACGGCAGTCGCCCAGCCGTTCGCTGCCAGAGTCGCATTCGTCGCTTCCCCGGTCCCGCGTGGCTACCCAATCGTCGCCTTCAAGGTGTACGAGGGCCCGTTGAGCAGCAACTGGCTTGCGCTACCAGCCGATTGCACCCGCCTCTAACAACCGCTCACCGCGAACTACACATGAAACTCAACACACTCGTGCTCGCTCTCGGCCTCTTCGCCTGCTCCACCGCGCATGCGCAATCCGAGAATTCATTGAAGAGCGAGCTCCGCGTCTTCGCGAACTTCACGGCGGGTCAATGCGCTTCAGTGAAGGCACAGGCGGCGGCTCTCAAGCCGCACACCGATCCACTGATCGTTTACAACCTGAAGGACGCGGTTGAAAGTCTCTGCATTTGCGTGCCCGCGCAAACAACCGCATTGACGCTGACGCTCACTCCCGCGCAGCTGGCACGCCCCGTCACGGAAGCCGAGCTCCTGAGCGTGCTGAAGCCGTACGCCGTCGACCGATGCGCGAGCCAGCAATTGCGCGCGATATACCGCGAGAATTGTCGCGAAAGATTCAAGAACTCCAGTGTCGACGCTCTCAAGTACTGTGCCTGCATGAACCAGGCCGTGAGCGAGTACACCGATGCCGAAACTGCCGAGATCGCGACCGCCGCGTCGGACTATCTTCCGCGCGCCGCGGAGGCGGAAAAGAATGGCGAGCCCGTGCCGGAGCGACCGCCGATTCTGGAAGCCTATTTCCAGTCGGATCGGGCTTGCAAAGGCAAACCGGAATAGAGGCGCTAGACCGGCGGATCCTTGGCACGCGTTCGTGACACCGCCATCATGATGCCGATGCCCCCAACCACCAGGCACGCGATCACGATATAAGTCACGGTGATTCCCGCAAGGACAAGGCCCCAGGCGATGCCGCCCAGAAGCACCGCCAATCCAAGCATGTAAAGCGCAAATGACATGGGAGCCTCCCTTAGATCTAAAGTATGGCCTCATGAGTGGCGATGCCCATCGAACGATGGCTGGGGTTCTAGTAGGCTCGGTCCTACCTTGGAGCTTCCGGGCGTCTAACAACCGGCTGGTGCGCAATGTCAGGACAGGCGAGATTCAAGGCTGCATTCCCATACCAGGGCGATGTACTGGCGCTTCCGGTCGCTGACCTCGATGCCGCAGCGGGCTGGTACACCAAGAACTTCGGCATGGTCGAAGTCGAGAGACGCGCTCGACCGGCACCGACTGTCATTCTCGAACGCGATGGAACCCACATCGGCTTCTCCATAAACGGTGGCGATGCCGCCCAGAACGGCGCCGCGATTCTGGTGGCGGGCATCGGCGCCATCAAAGACGAGCTCGAGTCAAACGGCGTCAGGATAGGAAACTGGCGCGTCGACGAGCGGGACGGCCAGAAGCTCCAGGTCTTCTTTGTCGTCGCGCCCGATGGGCTCTGCTACTACTTTCACGAACCAATCCAAGACGTTCAATTCAATCGTTAGGCGTCATTGCGAAATCGGGAGCACTCCTATGACTGACGGCGACACAACGGAATCAAGCGGGGCGCAAAAGGCACTCGAACATTTCAAGGACTGGAGCAACTACCTGCTCGTGACCACGGTGGCGGCCATGGGATGGGTGGCGGAGTCGAAGACCGACCACGCGAACCTATTGCTAAAGGAGTTGGCCGTCTGGAGCTTCGGCCTGGCAATAATTTACGGCATTCTGACCTTGGCGCTCGTGCCGCTCGTCGCCGAAGAACTAACAGCCAGGACGAAATCAATTTACGACGTGAAAGCGTCGTGCACGCTGTTCGGCGTCACGCATGGCTACTACCTGACGCAAGCCTGTCGGCCACAGCACATTCTCTTCGTTGCCGGCGTGGTTTTTTACGGGCTCGCCATGACAGGCGCGCAGTACGTGGCGATCGGCGCAGCTGTACTGGCGATTGGGTCGATTGTCGTCGGACTGCGATCCATACCAAGGGCGATACCTGACAAGGGCGCCGGAGCGTAATGGATAGGCAGTTCTCCCAAGGGTCGGCAAGCATCCCCGCGATGGCGTGTTCGCCGTCATCATCACGATCCTCGTCCTGGACTTGAGACCGCCGCACGAAGCGAGCTGGAATGGACTGTTGTCCGAATGGCCGGTGGCTGTCAGCTACGCCGTGAGCTATCTTTTCGTGGCAATAGTCTGGGTGAACCACCACTACATCATCGGCTTTGCGGCTGCGACGCAAGATGCGGATCCGCGCGCTGGTCATTCTGATCGCCTTCGCCGTCGCTGCAATTTTGGCGCTGTGGCATCCGCTGATCGGTTTCGGCCTTGCCTGTTGCTGTCTTGTGCTGTATTTGCGTCCGCAAGCGCCGGGACATTGATCACCAGGAGCCGCGTCATGGATCCCAACAACCTGGCTGAACGTTACTCCTCGATGCAAACCGAAGAGCTCGTCGCTCTGCACTCCAGCGGCACCTTGATCGATGACGCCTATCCGATCCTCGAAGCGGAGATGGGACGCAGAGGCGTTGCCAATCGCCCGCGCCCCGAGCCTCCGGTGCCGGAGGCGCAGCTTTCGTTCTTTTCCGATCACTGGTCCGGTCGGCAGCCATCGGGCAGCGCGAACGCCTTCGTGGCGGCCTGGGTCCCCGCCTTGTTAGGCGGGGCGATGCTGATGACCTATCGACTGGCGGGCTACCTCGCGCCGGATAGCCGCGTCGTGCCCTTGCTGCCGCGCATTTTCGCGTCGATCATGGTTGCCTATCTCGTGTTCGCCACCGTGGCCGTGTGGCGTTGCGCACGCAACCACGACTCCGTCATCTCCACCTCCTGGGCACGATTCAAAGGGCTTCGCATGATCGCCATCTTCGCGCTCGGGGTATATCTGGTGTTCAGCGGAAAGGTCTGAGGGAGTCGGCACATGAAATCGTCAAGCGTCAGCGCCGTGCTCTTCGCGAAGCGCCTCAGCTTGCTCCCCGATTTCTACCGGTCAGTTTTCGGCGGGCGCGCCGTTCGTGCCGACGCCGATCACGCCGTGCTCGACTTCGGTGGTTTCGTTCTCATGCTTCAGCAGATTCCACAACATCTCGCCGTGGCCATCTCGGTGACGAGCCCACCCGGACGCCGCGAGCAAACCGCGATACGCCTCGACTATCCGTTGTCCGACATCGCGCGCTCGCGGGCCGAAGCCGCGCGCCTTGGCGGCGTCATCGACGAGATCCCGCCGCCATGGGCTGGCGCGGACACCAGCTTCTTCCTCGGGCATGATCCCGAGGGCAATGTGTTCGGTGCAAAGATTTCAAGCAAATGATCGCCGACGTCTCCGTCCGTCTCGCCTTGCTCGCCGATGCCTCGGACATCGCCGTGATGTCGCGCGACTACATCGAGCACGGTCTGCCGTGGAGTTGGACGGAAGGGCGCGTCGCGCACGCCATCCGCGACCCGGACACGAACGTGGTCGTGGTCGGTGAGCGCGGTGGAATCGCCGCCTTCGGCATCATGTTCCACGCCAGCGACGACGCCCATCTACTGCTGTTCGCCGTACGTCGCACCAACCAGCGCCGCGGCGTCGGCAGTGCGATCCTGAACTGGCTCGAAGAAGCGGCCCGTACTGCGGGTGCAAAGCGCATTCGCGTGGAGTGCCGCCGTGACAACACGCCGGCGCGCAATTTCTACAGCGAGCACGGCTACCACGAACGCGATATCGCCAAGGGCATGTACCGCGGCATCAAGGACGGCATCCACCTCGAGAAGTGGTTCCGTCCCGAGATCGACGAACCATCAAAGTGACGCGTCGAGCGCGCGCAGCGCCTCGGCGGCCTCGGGCCGCGCCGGCTGCTCTCGCTCCAGCTGCGTGAGCAAAGAGCGCGCGGCCGCCGTGTCGCTGGGCGCGATGCCATACGCCATTCGCAGCAGCGGGTCGTAGGCCGGGCGAAAGTCCGGGCTGATTCGCAACACGGCCAGCAGCGGCTCGCGCACCTGCGCCAGCATCGCGCGCGCATCGTATGTGGGTTTCACATCGCGGCCCAACTGGAGATAGCGATTCCGCGCCTGCCAATAGGCCGCAAGGCGCCGCGTCCAGCGCGCGTCGTTCGAAACGAAAAGCTCCGCGGGCTCGATGTCGACGTCGGCAAGCAGCTCGAGCAGGCGATCGCGAGGCGCCGAATTGGGCGCGTAGGTAACGCGTGGCGCGAGGTAGGTGACGACCGGATGGTCGTCGGTATTGAGCGGCGCATCGCCCGCGAAGCGCGCCAGCGCGCCGGGCCCGGCGATGAAGTTGCCGAGCACCGCCAGATCATCGGTGATGCCGAAATCGGCCAGCGGTCGCGGAGTGTTCATCGCCGCCAGGCGCCGCCGCACGCCCGGCACATCGACAGGCTCTCCATCGCGCCGCGCCACGAGGCCCAGTACCGGAGTCTCGAGGCTGTTCGTGGCGAGCATGGCCCAGCCGCGCGGATACACGTGCAGGAAACTCCGCACGATGCTGCGCAGCGTATCGAGATCGAGCTGATGCAGCGGCAACCACTGGCAGAACACCCCGGCGGTAGTGAGGCGCTCGCGCACGGCGGCGAAGTGCTCGACGGTGTACAGCGCGCCCGAGCCGCTGCGTGCGGGATGAAAGTTGTCGGCGACGATCACGTCGTAGTGGTCGGCCGCGGCGCGCACGAAGCGGCGGGCGTCGGCGGTCAGGATGCTCAGCCGGGGGTTTTCGCGCTCGAACGCGCCGGCGAACCGCGAAGACGCGGCGATCACCTCGGGCAGCAGCTCCACTGCATCCACGCGCAGGCCTGCGTCTTCAGCGGCGGCCCTTGCCGTCACGCCGGTTCCCAAGCCGAGGAACAGCGCCCGCCGCGGCGCGGGATGCAGAAGAATGGGCAACAGGCCCTGCCGCCCATCCGTCAACAGCGTCGCACTGCTACCTTCCTGTTGCCGGTTGTTGATGTGTAGCGTCGCGACGCCGTCCGCAGCTTCGATCACGCTCACGGTCGCCGACACTCCCTCGGCGTAGCTCACGAGGCGGGCGCCTTCGGGTAGTTTGATGAGCGCCAGTGAAGGCGCCCACACGGCGAGCAGGCCCGCCGCGACCGTCACCGAGAGTTGTGCGGGCGCGAGCCAGGCGCGCGGCGCAACCAGCACGAGATAACCCACCGCGATGAGCAACAGCGCGAACGTGGAGCCGAGAAGCGGCAACAGCAGCAATCCACACAGTGGCGGCGCCAGCGCCGCGCCGAGAGTGTTCGCGCCGATCGCGCGCCCGAAGCTGATTCCCGCCGCGCGCGCTTCGGTGGCGAGATGACTGAAGAGCGCGCCCATCACGATCGTAGGCAGCAGGAAAGCGGTGACGGCAAGGGCGGCTTCGGCAATGAGCGCGGCGGACATTCCCGGCCCCATTGCCTGCAGAAGCAACGCCTTGAAACTCGCGGCACCGGACAGGCCGACCACGCCCAACAAACACGCGGCCGACAGCAGCTGCAGCAGGCGATCTCGCGATCTCGCGCGCCATCGGCCGTATCCCGCCGCACCGAGCGCGGTGCCAATCAGATACACGGCCAGCAGGATGGCGAACGTGTACACCGTGTTCTCCGCGACCTGGCTGAGCACGCGGACCACGAGCACTTCATAGCCGATGCCGAGCACGCCGGTTGCGGCCAGCAAGCTCAGGTGAGTCCGCGCGTCTCTCGCAACGGCAACCGGCGCGGCGGCGATATGCGGCGCGAAAACTCCTAGCGCCGCCACCGCGCACAAGAAGTTGGCGGATATGCAGATGGCGGCGGTGAATGACAGACCAAGCTGCGGCAGCAGGAAAAAAGCCGCCGCGAGCACGCCGATCACGGCACCAAACGTGTTGGCCGCATAGAGCATGGCGATGGACGCGCCCTCGCTGCGTAGGTCAGCCACGATGCGCTCCATCGCCGGTAACGTGGCGCCCATTGCCGCGGTCGCGGGCAGCAGCAATAGAAAAACGCCGATGAATACGACGAACCATTGCCACAACGGTGCCGGCTGAGCACCGATCAGGTCGAGCAGCGCACCCGACACCGGCGCCATCAGGAAGAGCAGCGCGAGGCTCCACAATCCGATGATGGCCTCGCACGCCGCATACCAGCGCACCGGCTGCCGGCTCGCATCGATGCGTTTGCCGAAACCCAGTGCGCCCACCGCGACGCCACCGAAAAACCCGGCAACCACCGCCAGTACCGCCGCGGACTCGTGACCGAGCCACAGCGCGCTCTGCTGCGTCCACACGATCTGGTAGCCGAGCGCCGCGAACCCGGATGCCACCATCAGCGCAATGGCGCAGAGCTGGCGCATTCAGCCGCTGAAGGAAACGCGGTAGCCCCAGGAATCGAGGTGCGTCGGAATGGCGTTGAACGCCATGGAAATCCTCCGCTCGCCCGGATTGCCCGGCACCGCATGCATGAGGTAGCTAGGGAACAGCACCACGTCGCCGGGCTCGGGCGCCGGGCTGATCCACTTGTCGACGTTGTACGAGCCGGTGGTGACGCCGGCGTGATCGTTCTTGAAGGTGAAGTCGGTGCCGCCGGGCGATTTCATGAACACGGTGCGCGAATCCGCGTGGGTGCGCGTGAGGTACACGACGCCGGAAATGAAGCTGTTGGCGTGGTTGTGCATGGCCTGCCGGCCGCCGGTGTCGAGCACGTTCACCCACATCTCCTTGAGCGACCAGCCGAGTTTCTCGCCGAACAGCAACGCGCCGAACTCCGGCAGCAACGGACTCAACAGTGCCGCCGCTTCCACCAGCAGCGGCGAATCGCCGGGCTTGAGCAGTGCGGTGTGCACGAGATTCGGCGACGAGCTGTTCGCCTGGTCGACACTCTTGCTGAAGTGGGCGATGAGCCCCGCGACGAGCTCGGCACCCAACACATTCTTCGCGCGCATGAATGGCGTGGGAAAAAGCCCAATGACTTCTTGCATCTTTCTTGTCGAGGCCAGGCGCGAGGGGGCACAGATTTTAGTGACAGTTGTGCGACAGATTCATGACGGCCCCCGAGGTCACCTACGAGTCGCATTTTGTTAATCGATTGGTCATATGGCTCGCCTAGGGTTCTTCCCCACTTTCAATCGGTAAATCAGTCAGGGGATCCTTTCAATGAAACACGAGTTCAGGAACAAGCAGATCGCGCTCGCCGTCGCCGGCGTGCTCAGTGCCGCCGCGATGAGTGCCGCGTTTGCCGGCGGGCACGACGATTCATTCGACAACCATCACGACGCGGACAAGGGTGACGGCACGTACGTCACGGGTGACTTTCACAACCACACCACATGTTCCGACGGCTCGATCTCGATGCAGAAGCTGATCAAGAAGGCCACGGACAAGTCCGACACGCCCTGGGGCCTCGACTGGTTCGTGCAGGCCGGTCACGGTGGCAACGGCAACCGCAATTGCACGCTCGCCGAAGATGCGACTCTCGCGACGCCGGCTTATCCGCTGGTGTTCGCCACCGATGGCACGACCATCCTCGGCCCCAACACCAGCTGGCAGAACAGCAACCCGCCGATCACGCCCAAGGGTCTCGTGTCGGGCAGCCCGCCGAACCAGGTCATGTGGCGCTGGCAGTCGCTGCAGGAATTCCAGTATCCGCAGACCGAATATCTCGCCGCGCTCAAGGACATGCCGGTGTTCTCCGGCATGGAATCCGTCGTCGCCGGCCACGAGCACTCGTCGATGTCGGTCGTCGCGGGCCAGCTGCCGGCGTCTATCTACAAGCAGAAGCTGCCGAAGACCCCGGGTTACTCGCCGCTCGGCAATGCCACCGCGCTCGCCAAGTGGTCGTACTGCTTCGATCGCGGTGACACCGACACCAGCCGTGGCAACACGGTCGTTGGTGGCACCGAAGGCAACAACTGGGACTGCTCGGTGCCGGGCAGCGCCAACGCCGGTGATCCGAGCTGGAGCCTCGCGGCGCAGAAGCTGCTGCCGGCCGGTGGCGCGGGCACGGGTGACAAGGGTCACGCCAAGACCGTCGAAGCCATGAAGTGGATGGCGAAATTCCAGCCGTACGCGAGCTACTACGTTCCCGCGCATCTCGAGCGTGCCGGCCCGTTCAACCCCAACGGCAACAACGGTTACAACATCGAGAGCCTGCGCGACTTCAACAACGCCGCGCCGACGGTGGCGTTCGGCATGGAAACGCAGCCGGGGCACGGTGCCTCGGACGCGCGCGGTGAATACACCGTTCATCGCAACAACTTCGGCGGCACGATCGGCAATGTCGACAGTGTCGGCGGCACCACCTGGGGTGGCACCGGCGTCTATGGCGCGCAGATCGGCGGCGTGTGGGACGCGCTGCTCGGCGAAGGCCGCAACTTCTGGTTCTTCGCGAGCTCCGACTGGCACAACCGCGGCATGTTCGGCCCGGACGATCGCCGCTCGTCGCAGGATTTCTATCCCGGCGAATACCAGCGCACCGCGGTGATGGTCCGCAAGGACGACGACAGGAACGGCGGCCACTTCTTCGATGCGCACGACAAGGGCAAGAACAAGGTTCTGACGCCCAATGCGATCGTGGATGGCCTGCGCAGTGGCAACGTCTGGGCGTCGAGCGGTCAGCTCATCGACCGCCTCGCGTTCGTGGTCTGCGCGGACACGCACCTAAACGATGCCATCGGCAACGTACTGATCGAAGCGGCGACGGTGCTCGCCGCCAGGCAGAACACCGACGTCGACCTCGACGCGAAGTGCGCGACGCTCGGCGAGAAGCTGGTCGTGCGCCCCGGCTCGGAAGTGGTCGTGGCCATCACCGTACGCGATCCGTCCGGCACCAGCTATTCGCCGTACACCTTTCCGAATCCTTCGCTGGCCCAGGTCGGCATCTCGGTGCCGATCAACAAGCCGGTGCTCGATCACATCGACGTGATCGGCGGATCGGTCACGGGTTACAAGCTGCCGGGTGCGCCCGACTACTCGGGCCAGTGGCCGAATACCTGGATCTCGAGTCCGGACATGGCCACGGTTCCGGAAGGCGCGAAGAACACGACTGCGCACGTGGTGCGTACCTTCAACCAGTGGACGTGGAGGTCATTCAACGGCGACCGGCAATACAAGACCATGGTGTTCCGGTTGCGCAACGTGAACCACTCGCAATACCTGCGTCTGCGCGGGTCCAACCTGCCGGCCTCGGTGCCGTTCGAAACGGACGCCGATGGAAATCCGCTGGCGGATCTGTTCACCAACGCAGGGGCGATCAACCCGACACTGCCCGGTGGTACGGATGGCGCGGCGGCGAATGCCAACCTGCGCATTCCTTGCAAGACCGTGGGCACGAACGTGCCGGCGACCGCGGTTCCGTACACCGGTATGGCGATCAACGGCTGCCCCGCGCATCTGCCGGTTGTGAACGGCCAGAAGATGGTCGCTTACGACGTCGCTGCCTGGTCGGACCTGTGGTTCTACAGCAATCCGGTGTTCATCGAAGTGAAGGGTTCGACGCTGGTCGCCGGCGTCAAGTAGATCTCTGACAACTCGGGTGTCCCTCTGGCGCCGCGCGGAAACGCGCGGCGCCTTCTCCCATTTGAAGCGCAAGACAAATGTCCACCACAACTCTCGACGAGAACGCCGCGACGCCGGTCATCTCACGCGTCAAACGACCGGTCCCCGCCTGGGCGCGTGAGCCGCTGCTGCACTTCGTCGCGCTCGGCGTACTGCTGTTTGGAATCGATCACGTGCTCGCGACGCGCGCGGGCGATCCGCACACGATCGTCATCGATGCGGAAGTCGACGCCCAGGCCATCAAGGTCTTCAAGGAGGCGCGCGGTCACAACCCGAACAGCGAGCAGCTCTACGCGCTGCGCAAGGTCTGGCTCGACAACGAAGTGCTGTATCGCGAGGGCATCGCGCTCGGCCTCGACAAGGGCGATCCGGCCATCCGCGAACGCGTGATCTTCAAGGCCCTGAGCATGGTGGATGCGAACACGAGGTTGCCCGCATTCGACGAGGCGCTGCTGCGTCAGTGGTTCGAGGCCCATCGAAAGAAATACGACGAGCCGGCGCGCTTCGACTTCGAAGAGGCGGTGATCGCTGGCGACCGTTCGGAATCGGCCGCCCGTGCGTTTACCACGGCGCTGAACGCCGGAACACCGGGCGACACCGAAGCAGGGCTGCGCGTGTTCACCGCGCGCCCGCAGGACAACATCGTGCAGAGCTATGGCGCGGAGTTCGCCGCCGCGCTCGCGGCGGCGCCTGAGGGCGAGTGGCAGGCGCTGCCGAGTCGCGAAGGCGTGCGCGTGATTCGGCTGAAGGCGAAAACGCCGGCAAGCGCCGCGAAGTTCGAGGACCTGGGCAGCGTGGTGCTGCAGGACTGGACGGACGCGGTGATGTCCGAGCAGCGCAGCGAGGCCGTGCATGCGCTGGCGCGCAAGTACAAAGTGAAAGTGAGTAGCGAGAAATGAAGCGCCTCTTCGCGCTGCTGTTACTGGGGCTCACGGGAAATCTCGCCGCCGCGCACGAGATGACCATGGCGGAGATGGAGCTGCGCGAGGCGCGGCCCGGCGAATTCCTGTGGCAGTGGACCGTGAGCGGCAACAAACCTCCCGCCGACGAGCTCACCCCGTCGTGGCCGGAAACCTGCCAGGCCGAGGCCAGCGTGGTGCGCTGTGGCAAAGCGGGACTGAACGGCGTGTTGAAGATGGACGGTGTGGGAAAGAGCTATTCCGCCGCGTTGATAAAGGTCTTCTGGCGCGACGGTCAAAGCCGTGTCTACACGCTCACCGAACGCCAGCCCATCGTGCATCTCTATGGCTCGGCCGACGACAAGCGCGGCATGGGCGAGGTCGCGCGCGCCTATCTCGCACTCGGCGTCGAACACATCTTGAGCGGCATCGATCACCTGATGTTCGTGGCCGCGCTACTGTTCCTGGTCGGATTTCAGCGCAAGCTGGTGTGGACCATCACCGCGTTCACGCTCGCGCACAGCCTGACGCTCGCGAGCGCCGCGCTCGGCTGGCTGACACTGCGTTCGGCTCCCGTGGAAGCCAGCATCGCGCTGTCGATCGTCCTCGTCGCCGGCGAAGCGCTGCACCAGCGCGACACGCTCGCGCGCCGCCTGCCGGCGCTGGTCGCGTTTCTGTTCGGCCTCGTGCACGGACTGGGTTTCGCCGGGGCGCTCAGCGAAATCGGCTTGCCGCAGAAACACCTGGCAACGGCCTTGCTCACATTCAACCTGGGCGTTGAGATCGGCCAGCTGATGGCGGTCGCGGCGGCATGGGCCGCCTGGCGCGCCGTCCGGCACCTGAAATTCCGGCAATGGCAGCTCGCGGACTACAGTCGCGTGCCGCTGCTCTATGGCATCGGTTCGCTGGCCGCGTACTGGTCGTTGTCGCGCATCGTCACGATATTTAGTTAGGCCGCCATGAACCATCGCAGCATCTACGTGATCGCGCTGATCCTCGCCAGCGGCGCCGTGTTCGCCGGCGTGTATCTCGCAAACCTGCGTGGCGAGCCTGCCGCGGCTGCCCCGGTTCCCGTGCCGGCCGCCACTCAATCCCTCGCCGCGGCTCCAGCGGCGCCGGCCATATCGGCAACGCCGACGATCACGCCCGACACGGTGGCGCGCTGGATCGCCGATACCGCGAGTGCCGATGCCGGCAAACGCGCCACGGCCATCGCTGCGCTGGCGGACGCGCCGCGCGCCGACGCGCTGCCGGTGCTGCGCCGCATCCTCACCGACGGCGAACCGCAGGTGGATCGCCCGCTCGCACTGCGCTCGCTGCGCGAGCTCGCGTTGGCGCAGGGCGACAAGGATGGCGCCATTCGCGACGCGGTGCGCCATGCGATCTACCACGGCGACGATCAGACCAATACCGCGGAAGCGCAGGACGTGCTCGATACCATCGAGGAATCGGAACAGAAATAGGCGATGCGGCGGCGCATCGCTGGCTTTGAGGTGCCTTACGACTCCGTCACCGGCTTGCCATGCCCGACGTTGCGCCCGCGCATGGTGCCGAGATAAGACCCGAGAATCACCAGCGGAAAGCCGATCGCCATGCCGAGCGTCAGCGGCTCATCGAGCACCAGCGCGCCTAACACCATGGCCACGGCCGGATTCACATAGGTGATGACGGTGGCGCGCGCCGGCCCGACCTCCGCGATCAACGCGAAGAACACCAGGAACGCTCCGGCCGTACACAACACGCCAAGGCCCACGACCGACCAAGCAGCCTTCGCGCTGAAGTGCTCCGGCCACAGGAACGGCGCGAACGGGGCGTATATGAGGGTGGCGAGGATCAGCGACGCGACGATCACGCCGATTGCCGGCACATCGTTGAGCTTGCGGTCGATGATGATCGGACCGATCGCATAACAAAGCGACACGACGATGGTGGCGCCGACGGCCAGGAAGTCCGAGAAGTCGATGTCGAGGCCGATGAGCAGCGCGACACCGGCGAATCCCAACCCCAATCCAAACAACCTGCGCGGCTCCAGGCGTTCGTGGCCGAGCTTGGTCACGATCAGCGCCGCGAACAGCGGAACCACGGCGATGAGCAAGCCGGCGGTCGAGCTGTTGAGCCGCGTTTCCGCGTGCCCTAACAGCACCCAGGGCACGCTCATCTCGATCAGCGTAAAGGCGAGCAGCCACTTCCACTTGCGAAACGCGGGGGCGAGGGCGTTGCGATGCAACGCCACCGGCAGCAGCAGCAATGCGCCCATGAGCGTGCGGGTGCCCGCGACCACCAGCGGATCGATTTCGCCGACGGCGATGCGGATCAGCAGGTACGGCATGCCCCAGAGCAGGCCCAATGACAGAAACAGAATCCAGCCGCGCTTTGACATGCGCGCAGTATACGAACCGACGGTGGCCGCAGGAGTCGAATATGACTAAGGAATTCTTACGCACATATTAGTGCGCCCATTGTTCGGTTAAGCGCGTTACTGAATTCGTCCCTGCCGCTTGATGCGCTCGCTCGAAGCGGAGATGCTGACTCATGCCGTTCGAATACATCCCCATCGAAACCGCAATCGACCGCCCGGGCTTGCGCATGGTCGTCGTCGGCAATGTGCCGAGCCCCTGGGGCGAGGCGGCGAAAGGCTGCTTTCACATCAAGCGTATTCCGTGGTCGGCAGTGCGGCTCGTGTACGACAGCGAGGCGCTCGAGAACTGGGCCGGCGAGCGTAGCGGGCCGGTGGCGGTGTACGACAACGAGACGCCGCTTTCGGGGTGGGCGCAAATTCTCCTGCTCGCCGAACGACTCGCTCCGGAACCGCGGCTGCTGCCCGATGAACCTGCTGAACGCGCGCGCGTGCTGGCACTCGGCGACAAATTCTGCGGCGCTCGCGGACTCGGATGGAATCGCCGCCTCCAGATGGTGCACGCCGCGATGCAGAAGGCCGGAGGATTTCCGGAGCGCGTTGCCAGCTATCTCGGCAAGAAATACGGCTATGACCCCGCCGTCGCCGACGGCTATGGCCGCCGCGTGCGCGAGTTGCTAGGAGAGATGAGCGCGGAGCTCCGTACGCAGCGCAATGCCGGCGGTTCTTATTATCTCGGCGACACACTGAGCGCGGCGGATGTGTACAGCGCAACCTTCGTGGCGCTGCTCAAGCCGCTGCCCGAGGAAATCTGCCGAATGCATCCCGGCTCGCGAGCCGCATTCGAGTGGCTCGACGCCGAAACGGCGGCGGCCCTGGAGCCCATCCTCATCGAGCACCGCGACATGATGTATTCGCGGCACCTCGAGCTGCCGTTGTCGCTATAGACCCGCACTGGCCCGCGCCTCTTCCAGCGCCCAGTCCGCGAACGTCCGCACGATCGGCCGGCGAAAGTGCGCGGCCGGCGCCGTGAGGTAGTAATTCCACGGCGCGCTCCAGGTTTCCTGCGTGACACGCACGAGCTGGCCGCGCGCCAGCAACGGCCCGACATGCGGTGCACGACCGATGGCGATGCCGAGGCCGGCCACCGCGGCGCCGATCAGCACGATGGAATCGCTGAACTGCGGCCCGCGACCGACGGAGGCGGTGGATAGGCCCGCGCGTTCGAACCATCCGCGCCAGCCCAGCCATGGCTGCTCGTTGCCGGCGTCGATGTCGTGCAGCAGCGGATAGTCGGTGAGCGCCGCCAGCGTGTCCGGCATGCGGCCGCCGCCAAACAGCTGCGGGCTCGCCACCGGGAACAGCTCTTCGCGGCACAGCAGCTCGCCGTGCAACCCCCGCCCGGGCGCGGGCGCGAATCGAATCGCCAGATCGATGGCGTCGCGGCGGAAATCCATGACCTGGCGCGAGGTGCGCAACACCACGTCGACGCGTGGCGCGCGTTCGCGAAAGCGATGCATGCGCGGCAGCAGCCAGCCGTTGGCGAATGCCGCAAGCGTGGTGAGCGTGAGCACGCCGTCGGCGCGCTTGGTACGCACGCGCGCGGTGGATTCGCCCAGCAGGTCGAAGCCGGCCGACAGCTCCGGTAGATAGTCGCGGCCCTGGTCGGTGAGCGTGAGCCCGCGCGCCAGGCGCTGGAACAGCGGCGTATCCAGGTACTCCTCGAGGTTCCGTACCTGCTGACTCACTGCCGCCGCCGACACGCGCAGCTCCGACGCCGCGGCCACGAAGCTGCCGAGGCGCGCCGAAGCTTCGAAGGCGCGCAGGGCGTTGAGGGGTGGAAGTCGTCGTGCCATGTGTAGAGCAAGAATAGCTTAGCCTCAGGCAAAAGCCTTCGGGATAGCGCAGGTGTGGCGGCCACCCGATACTGACGACCGACCTAACAGCCAGGGACCCGCCATGCATCTCTATGACTATCTCGACTCGGGCAATGGCTACAAGGTGCGCCTGCTGCTGGCGCAGCTCGCGCAGAAATACGACTGGACCGACGTGGATATCGACAAGGGGCTCACGCGCACCCCCGAGTTCCTGAAGCGCAACCCCAACGGCCGCATTCCGACGCTCGAGCTCGACGACGGCACCAACCTCCCGGAGTCGAACGCCATCCTCTGGTACCTCGCCGAAGGGTCGCGATTCGTCCCCGCCACGCAGCTTGGCCGCGCGCAGGTGCTGCAGTGGATGTTCTTCGAGCAGTACAGCCACGAGCCGTATGTCGCCACGCCGCGATACATTTGCCGGCACTTCGCCGCCGATCATCCGCGCCGCGCGGAGTTGCCGGACCGGCTCGCCCGGGGGCGCGCCGCGTTCGCCGTCATGGAGCAGCACCTGTCGTCGCGCACGTTTTTCGTCAACGAACGCTACAGCATCGCGGACATCGCCTTGTATGCCTATACGCACGTCGCCGAAGACGGCGGACATGACCTCGAGGCGTATCCCAACATGCGTGAGTGGTTAGGGCGCGTCGCGGCACAGCCGAATTACGTGCCGTTGCTCGCCAGGCCCAACTGACGCGCGCGGGTGTCACCCGCCCGGCGTCCAGCGGGTCGGCGCAGAACCGGGGTTTCTCCATAAACACCGGGCGTCGCCACACGGCGACGTCCATCAAGCTCCGACGTCCGCGACGACTATTGGTCGTCGCCCGCCGTAACGGCTAGTCTTGCGGGCCCGACCATCACTTCCGGGCTCGAGGGACTCATGCGGAAGTTCGTTTTCTTAGGTTCCGCGCAGCGATTCTCGGACTTCGCCCTCCTGCTCCTGCGCGTGTTCGTCGGGGTGTTCCTGATCTGGAGTGTCTGGGACAACGTCGCCAGCTCGGAACGCATGCACGAATACGCGGCATTTCTCGGCAAACACCATTTCCAGAGCCCCGAAATCCTTGCGCCCGTCTCCGTGTACCTGCAGCTGGCCATCGGCGCCGGGTACATCCTCGGGCTGTTCACGCGTTGGGCGGGCATCTTCTGCGTGCTCCACTTTGTGATCGCCATCGCCCTGGTCGATCGCTTCGGCGGTATGCGCGGCATCTTCCCTTCGGGCTGCCTGGTCGCCATCGGCCTGTACCTGGCGACGCACGGTGCCGGTCGCTTCTCGGTGGATGCGGCACTGCGGGCCAACGAGCTGCCGCGCAGCAATGGCGGCGTCCGCTTCAAGACCTGACGCAGGGTTGCTCGGATGGCGCGAAACATCGAGGTCAAGGCGCGTATCGAGAATGTCGCCTCGCTGACGCCCAGGGTCGCGGAGTTTGCGACCGAAGGGCCCATCCACGTCTCCCAGGACGACACCTTTTTCAACTGCGTGACCGGGCGGCTCAAGCTCCGTGCCTTCTCGAACGATGCGGGCGAGCTGATTTTCTACCGGCGAGTGAACCAGACGGGTCCCAAAGAGTCTTTCTATCTACGGTCCCCCACTTCATCACCCGAGACACTTCGTGAATCGCTTTCGCTGGCCTACGGACAAGTCGGTCGTGTCCGCAAATACCGCACTCTCTTCCTGGTTGGACGTACCCGCGTTCACCTGGACCGCGTGGAGGACCTCGGCCATTTTCTCGAGCTCGAGGTCGTGCTGGTGGACGATGAAACCCCCGAGCAGGGAATTCGCGAAGCGAGTGAGCTCATGGATCGCCTCGGAGTTCAGCCCTCGCAGCTGATCGAGGGCGCCTACCTCGATCTGCTGCTGGCTCAAAAGCCCTAAAAAGGGGACATTCCTGTTTTCTTGCGCGGCATTTCCCGCGCAGAATAGGTACCCATGAAAGCATCGGTACTCGGGCTCACGATTGCCGCCCTGGCGTTCGGCGCCAGCACTATCTACCTGGCGCTGCAACTTCAGGAAGAACGCGCCCTGGCCGACCAGTCGGCCGAGCAGATGCGCGGCCTCAACGTGCGCATCGCCGAGCTCGAAAAGGCGCGCGCCGGGCGCCAGTTCGCCGGCACCCATCCATTCGAGGTCATGCCCATGGGGCCGGACGCGATGCCCCCCGGTGCGAGGACAAAAGTTCTGCCGGCCGCTTCGGCGGATGAGGCTGGTGATGCCGCGAACGCCGGTGAGACCGTGGTGATGCACTCGCCTCCACGCAGCGAAGCCTGGGCGAAGATGATGCGATCGCAGATACGCGCCACCAACCGGCGCCTCTATGCCGATGTCGGCACCGAGCTCGGTCTCTCCAGGGACGACGCTAACAAGCTGATCGATCTGCTCTCCGACCAGCAAACCCAGGATTTCGGCGACGCAGGTGCAATGACGGACCCTGTGCAACGCGCAGCGCGCTTCGAGCAGCTTCGCCGCGAGAACAAGGCGGCGATCATCGATCTCATCGGCGCGGCCGGCGCCGATGCGCTCGAGGAATATCAGCAGTCACTGCCGTCGCGGCAGGAACTGGCAATGCTCTCGGGCCAGTTCGATGGAACGGATTCCGCGCTGACCGCGGATCAATCCAAACGCATGCTCGCGGTGCTGGTTGAGGAGCGCAAGCGCGTTCCCATGCCGACGACGTTCGGGGGATCCACCGCTCAGGAAGAAGCCATGAAGTCATTTGGCGACTGGCAGGCGGACTACAACGAACGAGTCGCCACGCAGGCGCGCGGCATTCTCACTTCCTCGCAGCTCAAGGCATTCGAGGACTACCAGCAGTGGCAGAAGGAGATGCGGGACCAAGTGGCGATGATGCGCCCGGTCCGCGTTCC
>DASYKM010000078.1:0-20856 GCA_035995425.1 Steroidobacteraceae bacterium | reverse complement strand
TGCGGGTCGAGCGTGCCGCCGACGATGAGCCGCAGGCAGTCGGTGATGAAGACGATCATGTGGTGGTCTTCGAGGATCTTCGGGTACTTCTGGAAGACCTGGCTGTTCTCGGGATTCTCGATGTCGTTTTCGATGGCTAACAAGCCGTCCTTGCGCATCTTCACCAGGATGTCGTAGACCAGCTGCAGTAGCGTCACGTACTCCTCGCGGCCGTAGCGCGCGCCCTTCGGCAGCATGATCGCGCCTCTGAACGCCAGCTTCGAGATCTTCGGCGGGTTGCTGGTCAGGAATGCGCCGAGCGCCGCGCCCACGATGATCAGGATTTCCGTGGGATGCCAGAGCGCCAGCAGGTTGCCGCCTTCGAGCGCAAAGCCGCCGAAGACGCATCCGAGCACAATGAGGGAGCCGAGGACTTGAATCATGATTTCCCGAAAGGCGTACTGGAGCGGTGACAGTCAGCGCCCCTGCATCCGTATCGGCCGCGGCGAGTCAAATTGAAGGCCCTCGCGAAGTAGTACGCGTCCCCCGGAGAGCGGCAAATATTTGCCGCACTACCGCTGCGAAATGATATGAATCCGCGACGTCAAGGAGGTCTCATGTTCAAGCAAGTCTCGTTCACGCTGTCTTTCTGGGTCGTCGCGATGGCCGCGCAGGCAGCCGACGAGCCCCAGTGGCTCAAGGAAGCGCGCGCACGTGAAGGCAAGCCCATCGTCGCCCGCGAGTTCAAGAGCAAGGACAACTGGCTCAAAGCGAAAGTCCCCGGGAAGGTGGTTGGCGTGATCGAGAAGGTACAAGGTTCCTATTCGATCGAGCTCGACATCGGCGCCACGGATTCCGTCTACTGCGAGCTGTATCCGGATGGGGTCGACATTGCGGACACCTTGCGGCGGATGCTCGATGCGACGCTGGAGCAAATCGAAAAGGTGCAGGGCAAGATCGACATCCGCACCCTCGACAAGATCGACGCGGGAGCTCTTGGCCACTCGCCCTATCTCATGCCTTCCTGGGTGTATCGCGTTGGTGATGGCGACGCCAAGCACCTCGGCGGTATCAAGCAGTTTGCAATGGAGAAAGATGGGCGCGCTGTCTATTGCGCGCACACCGAGATTGGCTACACCAAGACCTTCGCCGCCGTGGCGAATGCCTTCGCCGAGACCCTGGAGACCGCGGAAAAGCCCGTGCCGCCTTACTACCGGGAGATCGGAACGATGACGTTGAACGGCATGACGGTGGGGGTTACCCACGCCACGCTCGTGCGTGATGCGGACGGCGACACCAAGGCGGTCATCACTTCCGCCATGTTGATGCCGCAAGCCAACGGCGTCGTGCATTCACAGGATGTGGCGCATGTCGAATGGATGCGTCCCGACGCCTCGCTGATCAACGCCACCTACATCATCGTCGGTGATGGCGAGATCAAGTCGGATCTCGCTCTCAAGGCCGCGGACGAGCAATGGAGCATCGACGGCACATCGAGCGGCAAGCCCGTGAATACGAAATTGAATGCTGGCGCCCTTCCCGGCACGTGGATCGGACAAGCGCGCGAGTTGCGCAAGCTCATGGCTGAGGAGAAACCCGTGGGTGCCGAGCACAATATCTCACTGTGGCTCAGCGACGAGATCACCAAGCTTCAGGACGTCAAGACGAAGTTGGTCGCGCAGGTGGATGACAAGAACTTCAGCGCCGTCTCGACCATCCCCGGGATGACGCTGAACATGACGCTCGACAAGGCCAGTGGAATGGCGGTCGCCACGAGCATGCAGATATTCGGGCAAGCCGTGAAGCAGGAGCGCGTCTACTCGAGCGGCGCATTTTGATCTACCGGAACCTGCCCCAGGAAGCGACGCCCTGCGCGCCGATTCTGCCAACGCTGTTGGCGTATGGGAGTTCGCGCGCGCAACGTTCACAGCCGCTCGACTGCCAGAAATCCTTGCGCGCTTCGATGAGCGCCTCGGAGACCGAGTAGAAATTTCCGAGGTAGCGCTTGTCGCTCGGCATGCTCTTGCAGCCGACGAGATGCACCTCGTGATTGCCATCGGGTTGCGCGAAGTTGTTGACGAAGAAATGAGACATCTTGCCCGCCAGCGTTATGCCCGTTTGGTGGTGACGGGCTCTGTATTAGAGAAGTGTCACCACTCCGCTAGTAGTCCCACCTAACAACCTGGCTTTGAGACGGGCGTCGCAAATCGGCGACCGATGACGGGTGGCTGGCGCCCTGGTTGGCGCGAGTTGACATGTTGTGGGTTGACAGAAGACGAGTCAGAAACCCAACCGCCTCTCGATCGCCTCGACATTCCGGTTGCGGATCTCTTCGGCTATTTCCTGGGAGCGCGCATAGGCCTGCGCGAATTCTGCCTGATTGAGTGCATTCCTCAGTACCAGCTCCACGTCCATCCCAGGCTGGCATTCGAGCTCATGGCACATCGAGAATGGATAGATGGCGCTGTCGAAGCCACAGTCTGCGCCGGCGCTGCAGCCAGCCAGCATCCACGCCGCCGCCTTGATCTGCCTTTCCCGGTCTTCCGACTGAAAGCCGTTGAAGCCCATGAGCAGCAGAGCGTCCGGATTCCCGGAAAGCAACGCGTGCACAAGCACCTGTCGCGCCCCGGCACGGGCGCCGCTGTCCATAGACGGCTGCATCAGTGCACCGACCGCTTTTTCCACCATTGCCAGTGGATAGTTAGCTACGGACGCCCTTTCCATCCAGTACTGGTAGGTATAACCACCGGGACGGCGCGGCAGCTCAGCGAATGGATCCTCCCGCATGAACCGCGAGCAGCGCTGATATTCAGAAAGCGCTTTCTCCTTCATGGGTTGTGTCCAGCCCGCGCCGAGTTCCCAAATCGCGACTTCCGGGTCGTTCGACTTTCGCACCAGCGACAAGGCCATTTCGCACTTGTCGAATTCCTTTGCGACGCGGTACTGCGCCTCGCCGTCCCCGTCATAGGCGGCCTTGGCCAGGCGGCGAATGAATTCGAAGGGATCGTCCACGCGCGCCCAACGACTGCGGCGTCCAATGGCCTCACTATCGTTCAGCTCGGCTTGCCGCGCACGCAGCGGGTCTTTGCCTTTGTGGCTAACCGAGGGTGACGGCACCAAACTCATGGGGATTTCCGCCACCGCTTCGGGCGCGCGTACAGGGCGATCGCCGCGCCAGCCGAAATATGAGCCGGCAATCGCCGCGAGCGCAATCGCAATCGCAATTGCTGAACGCACGATTGACTTTCGACGACTACTCATCGGCGTCATGGCGCATGCGATGGTGTGCGCGTTAGCGCGCCAACGGACGGTCCGGTAAGCAAATGGTCGGGACGCCGAGATTTGAACTCGGGACCCCTTGCACCCCATGCAGTCTCTACGCGTACAGACGTGAAACTACATGAAAGGGAATGTAAGCGCAAATGGCTTGTTTCATAGTCTCTCAGACATCGCACGGCACCGCGTGCCCTTTCACTCGGTTTCGCGTAAAGTGACCACAGAGTGACCACAACGCGCAGCAAGAGTCCCACCCGCCTGACATCGGCCGCGATCGACTCGCTGCCGCCGGGTGACCACAACGACCCTACCGCACGCCTCGGCTTGCAGCTACGGGTGCGCGAGAAGGCCGCCGGCACGTCCCGCACGTGGTTCATGCGTTATCGGTGGGGCGAGTCTCACGGCCGCATCGTGATCGGCCATTGGCCGTCGACGACGCTGGCGGACGCGCGTGCCGAAGTGCAACGCCTGCGCGGCGAGATGGACAAGGGCATTGATCCGAAGCGAGCGCGACCCACGAGGCGCAGCGCCACGACGAAGGCGCAAGGCGCCCCGCCAGCATCCGGCCGCGACTCTCGGCAGACCATCGAATTCCTCGCCAGCGAGTTTATGGAGCGTTACGTGCGCCCGAAGCGCAAGCGCCCCGAGTACGCGCAGGCGATCCTCGATCGCGACGTGCTGCCTGCCTGGCGCGCTCGTGACGCTCGCAGCATCAAACCTCGCGAAGTCATCGAACTCCTCGACTCGATCGTTGATCGCGGCTCCCCAGTCACGGCCAACCGCACGGCCGCCCTGCTTTCACAGATGTTCCGGTTTGGCGTTCATCGCACTATCGTCGAAACGTCGCCGGTTCAGTTGCTCATGCGGCCAGGCGGCAAGGAAAAGCAACGTGCTCGCATCCTGACCGACGACGAACTCCGAATCTTTCTCACCGATCCGCGTGCCGCGACTCGCTTCGAGCGGCTCGAACACGTGATGCTCATCCTCCTCCTCACTGGTCAACGTCGCGGCGAGCTCGCGCTCGCGCGCTGGAAGGACGTTGATCTCAAGGCTGGCGCATGGACGATCCCGCCGGAAAATTCGAAGACCGGGCGCGGCCACGTCGTGCCACTCACGCCGCGCGCGGTCCGCGAGTTCCGAGTGCTCAAGAATGCCGCCGGAAAATCGCCGCACGTGCTGCCTGCGGTCGATGCCGCGCGACCGCTCGATCCGAAGCAGCTCACGCGCAGCCTCGCGAAATGTCGCGAGCGAATGAAGAAGTTAGGCATTGCAGAATTCACGCTGCACGACTTGCGTCGCACGTGCCGCACCGGCCTCGCACGCCTAAAGGTGCCGCCACACATCGCCGAACGCGTGCTCAATCACGCGCCGGAGAAGATCCCCGGAACGTACGATGTGCACGACTATCTCGAGGAAAAGCGCGACGCGCTCGACAAGTGGGCAAAACATCTGAAGGGGCTGGCAGGATGAGCAAGCGCAAACCGCCGCGAACGAATGCCGTTCCGGAGGCTCCCCTGCCGGCAGGTTACGGAATCGCGCGGCCGTGTGATTGGATGCAGGTTTTAGAGGCGCGCCTCAAAGAATTGAGACTCTCGCCTAATGACGCGGCGCTCGCCCGCAAGCTCGCGAGCGCAATCTGGGCGATAGAAGCCCCCGAGCTTGGCGGCGCCCCATCGAAGAAAGTCGCGGACACTGTTGCTGCGTGGCATCGAGCGTGGGAGCACCGCGCATTTGTCACCAAACCTCGGGTGGCCAGCTTCGTCGAGCTACTGGAATCGAAGGGCTATTCGCGTTCCCGAAAAAAGTCTCGGACGTCGAAGTCCGGCGACACGGCACTTTCAAAGGCTGCGAAGCATTTTCGGCTCAGCGAGTCAACAGTGCATTCCATGTCGAAGAAAAGGAACAAGTAGCGAGCGCTGCCGTTACAAGTTGCGGACCAACGTTGTAACTTATTTGGCCCAAGCCCTCGCCTAGAGTCTCGTGCAGTTTCACTCAACTGCGAGAGACCACATGGCCCGGAAGACTCAGGCGGCTCCGCCAAAACCCCACGATTCGCGCAAGCGTGCCGCGCCGATTGCTGGCAATGCCGTTGTCTGGCCTGCCGGCGTGCAACAGCGGTATGGGATCAGCGATGTTACGCGCTGGCGTTGGGAGCGAGCTGGCACCTTGCCGCCTCGCGACGTTCACGTCGGAGGTCGGAGCGGTTGGAAGCCCGAAACCCTCAGCGCATTCGAGACGTCTCGGCCCGCTGCCGCCTAACTAAACGAAAACGCCGCCCGATTCCCGCAAAGAATCTCGGACGGCGTTGGAGATTTCGACGGTGAACAATACCGCAAACTCGCGCGCGCACGAAGCCGGCGCACTCCGACATTTTCACGCGCTCGACCACGACGCGCAGGCCGACGCGATACGTCGCTTGGCTGTCGCCGGCATGGGTGATCACACGATCGCATGTGCGACTCGACTGAGTGTTGCGTTCGTTCGAAGAATCCTAGCCGAGCATGCGAGCGCCTGAGTGCCGAGACAAGTTACTCCTTGGGCATGGCGCCGCGCGCTACGCGATGACGGCCCTGACGACCGCTCCCTGCTTCTCACACTGCTCATCGTATCCACGTGGATGAATCGCGAGGGCGCGTGCTTTCCCAATCAGGCGACCATTGCGAAGGCCTCGCGCCTCTCGGAGCGAAGCGTTCGTCGCCAGTTGCGCCAGGCCGCAGAAGGAGGCTGGCTCTCTCGCGAGTTCATGCACAGGGGCGGCCATGCCTCGCGAAATCATTTCTACCGCGCCACGGTTCCCGACCACGTGGCGCTCGACGAGCGCGACGAGAATCTCTCTGAGGGTCTCGAAGCTCGCACGGAGCCCGGACGTGCGGACACCCAGATGTCCGAACGTCAGCAACGTCCGGCCACCATGATGGCCGCACCTTCGGGACGTGCGGACACCCAGATGTCCGCACCTCAATCGAGTGCGCCAACGTGCGGTCATTCCGACGCACAACGACCGGCCAAATCCGAGGAACGTCCGGCCATCCAGAGCAACGACCGGACATCCAGGTGTCCGCCTAACTCTTCAGTCTTAACTCTTCAATCTGAACTCACAAAATCCGAAGCGCGGTCCGAGCCCGCGATCGGACGTGTGACAAGCACACGTGGAAGAAGAGCCCCGGAGCCGGAATCGATCGAAGAACGAGAGCGGAAGGCCATCGTGATGCTCACGAGTTTTCCAAACGCGACGGCCGCGACGCTGGCGCCATACAAACTCACGGCCGAGCGCATCAGTGAGCTTCGGCTGATCGCCGCTGTAGCGCCGCCAGCGCTCGCACAAACGGCATAGGGGACGCATGCCAAAGCCACGCGCACTCACTCACGAGCAGGAGCGGGCCGCATACGCGCACTACCAGCGCGCGCCGCGCCGAGGCTGCATCGCCGCCCTGGCTCGCACGTACGGCCTGACGTGGGTCGGCATGAAGGGTGTACTCGATCGCATGGAACGTGGAACCGGAATCAAGGATTCACGGGAATCCTTGAAAGCGGACATCAACGAACTTTTCTCGAAGCTGGCTCTCTGACGCATGAAAAACAATCAACTTAAATCTGGTCGCGGTGGCAAGCGCACCGGCGCGGGAAGGCCGAAGGGCTCACCCAACAAAGTAACGATGGACGTGCGCAAGGCATTCGCCCACCTGCTCGAAGCCGCCGCGCCGAAGCTCGAAACCTGGCTGACTCGGGTGGCAAAGCGTAGTCCTGCCCGCGCGCTCGACATCGTCGCCAAACTCGCCGAGTACCACGTGCCGAAGCTCGGGAAGTTGGATCACAATATCGAAGGCGAGAAGTTGGTGCGGCTCGTGAACCTGACGGGCGTGCGCATCGGCAGCGGCAGCCGCGAGAGCGTGACCGACGGCCCGCCCATCACGCCACCGAGCCTGAAATGAGCAATCGCAAGGCCGCGCGCGGACGACCGACGAAGTTCTTCGATCAGCTCATCGGCATCGCTGCGAGGCTCGCGCAGGAAGGCCGGACCGACGCGCAGATCGCAACCCTCCTCGGCATCTCTCGTCGGACCCTGAACGGATGGAAGACGAAGCACCCTGAGTTTTTTGCACTCCTAAAAAAGGGCAAGGCAGTCGCCGACGAGCTGGTCGAGCGTTGCCTATTCGAGCGAGCGACCGGCTACACCTTCGAGTCGGAAAAGGTCATGCAGTACGAAGGCGCAGTAGTTCGCGCGAGAACTGTCGAGCATGTTCCGCCTGATGTGACCGCATGCATTTTCTGGTTGAAAAATCGTCAGCCCGAAAGCTGGAACGACAAGTCGCCACCACCTTCGCCTATTGGTCCAGGCCTCACTGTCATCCTTCAGCAGGCAATCGGCGGAGGGATTGAAAAAATCACCACACCAGGCCGCGTGATCGTCGCGCTGCCGCCACCACAGAGCCGCGACTAGTTCGATGGCAACGGGAAGGCGGCGCCGACACCTTCACCGCAGCGACGGGCGCAAGGCCTTGTGGCTGGTGTGGAGCGGGAAGCTCGGGAAATTCGAGCGCTGGATAGCGGAAGTTCGCCTGCACAATCCGCGACGCGCGCGCGCCCTTGAGGTGCTGATGCTCAGTCTGATCGATGATTTTCGAGACGACGTCGAAACCGAAGCGCTGCGCTTGCAGTAAGTCGGGCTTGATTGAATCTACTGCTGGCCTACTGTTCAAGGCCACAGAGTACAGAGGGCCTTACGCATGACCGCGCTACGACAAACGAGCGAAGTTGCTCGGATGCTTGGAATCTCTGAATGGAGTGTGCGAAAGCTGCGCAAGAACGGCCAACTCGTACCGACGTTCGTCACAACGAGCGGTGCCGCGTTGTTCAGCGATGACGAGATCGAGAGGGCGAAGTCGGTGCGCTCTTCGCGTGGGAACGCGTCAAGCCACGGCAGCAACTAGGAGCACAGATCAATGGCACTCACAGTTACGAAACGCATCGTGCATCCCGGCGTAGCCGAGAAGCGCAGTGACGACATGGCGCACGTCATGGCGCGCGACGAGTGGAACTACGCCATCGTTGATCTCGCGACCGACGCGGCTGCGACCGTCAGCGGTGGAGTACCTGCCGTGCTCGGTGGCATCTACGTCGATGCGGCGCTGTCTGCGCACGCTTGCCCGGTCCTCGACGGCGCGGCGCCCGTGTTCAACCTTCCGGCGAGCCTGGCTGCAGGCACATGGATCGACCAGTGTCGCGGGATGCGCTTCGAGACTTCGCTCGTCGTGAACTCGAACGATGCGGCGACCGGAACGATAGTCGTGATGTGGAGACCGATCTGATGAGCGCCCGGGCAAGTAACGGCGTGACACTCGCCGATCGCAGCAAGTACGAGCGAGAGATCGAGACGCGCCAATTGCGAATCGAGGAAGTCGAAGGCGACATCGACGAGTTCGAAGAGCGGCTCGCGGATGCCCGCGCGGCGGCGATAGTGGGTGACGGCCCGTCTTCGCTGGTGACGGAGTTGCAAGCGAAGATCGAGAAGGCGAATACGTTCGTGCGCGACACCCTTGCCGAGGTGAAGGCGTTGCGCTCCCGGATGGAAGCGCTCGAAGTCAAACAGAGCGCCGAGCAGAAGCAGAACACCATCGAGACAACCGTGCTGCCTGCCGTTGCTGAAATGGCGGCTGCCGCTCATCGCGTCGACGCGCTGGCATGCCAGCTCGGTCAGGCGATTCGCGAGATGATCGAGCCGAGCGTGCGCGCGGGCAACGCCTGGCCACTCGTCTCGACCGGCGTCCTCACGCGGTTCGTCGATCGTCGCGATCTCGCAGCTCTCGTGTGGGCGAAGATATGCGCCAATTCCAATGACGCGCTCCCCTACGAATCTCCCGCGGCGGAAGGTGGTTCGGCGGCGGTCATCCTCAATATTCGGGGCCGCGACCTTCTCGGCGGACCGATCACTTGGACCGAACCCATGATTCCCCGAACGTACGTCGCGATGTGGCACGCCTTCGTGCGCAACGAGACCGGCCGCGACGACCTCGCGAATGAAATCCTTTCGAAGATCGAGGGCGGCACCGCTGGCGCGAAGAAGCGCGCGAAGGTGGCAGCATGACAATCGTTTACGACCGCAGCGACGTCACGAAGATCATTGCTGAATCGAGCGCATCGATCGAGGCGATTCGTCTGGAAGTCTCACAGATTCTCGCAGATGAGCAGACGTCAGCTTCGCAACGCGCGCGCCTCGGCGAGCTGTACGAGTGTTTAGCCAGTTGTTTGAAGCGAGCAGAAGGCGTGCTCGCGCACGTGGCCGGTTCGCAAGGCGTGCAGCTTTTCAACGACTACGCCCACGAGAACGGCATGGGCGACGGCCGAACCATTCGCGGCACGCAGTGGGAGGAATCGCGACTGCACGACGAAGCCGCCGCGTACTTCCGTGCAGCCACCGTTCGGCGGCGAATGGTCGAGCCATTGCCCGCTGACAGCACACAGGAAAGGAGCAGCCAACATGCACACTAACGACGAAGACGCAGCTCGAAACGCGATGCTTGATTTTGCGGACGCTCCGGCGGGATTCGGGCTCCCTGCATCCTTTCGACAGCTGTCGCCGGTGCAGGCGAAGCTAACCCTCGACAAGCTTCTCGCGAATCCGGAGTTCGGTAAGGGCGCCGTCACGCGCGGCACCCCGCATAGCGCGGCTCGCGTATGGCTGACCGCGAAACAAAACGGCGTGGACATGCCGAACGACGAACTCGCTCGCGTCGCTTCGGGACAAGCCGGAAGCGAGGACTCGGATACGATCGAGTAGACCTATGTCGCTCGATCTCTCACACGTTGGCGACCCGCAGAGCTTGCGATATCGCTTTGCGCTGCTCACCCGACCCGACGCGCGTCGAGCGTTTCTGCGAGAAGTGAACGGCAGTCCCCGATTACTCGAGCTGTGGTCGATGGTCGCACCGGTCGTCGATGAGGCCGAGCAGACAGCGGAACGAGAGCACGCCCTCGACTGCTCGCTTACACAGCGCCTAGTGCGAGAGATGCTCGGCGAGATGACCGACGACGATTGCCGCGCCTACATCGAGCGCAACCGCGCGACCGCCGTCAACAGTGCGCAACCCGCGCCGACGCACGCGCTCGACTTCTCTCTCGTCTAGGAAAGCCCATGGCCCGCACTCCCCAGTTTCAGCACCGCACCCAGACGCCGAGGCCGGCGAGCCTTGAGCGCGTGCAGGTTCCGAACATCGACACCGGCATCGGCCGCGCGCTCGCTTCCGTCGGGCAAGGGCTCATGGATGTCGGAGCCGCCGTGCATGAGCACCGCCAACGCGGCTTGTTTCAGACTGCCGAGACCAACATCTCGCAGCAGAAGGCGCACGAAGCCGACCGGTTGCGCGAGCTTGAAACGATGCCGGCGAGCGATGCCGATGGGGCGGCCGACAAGTTGCTGTCGGATTCGCGAACCGCTTGGCGCAAGGTCCGCGACAACGCCGGAAAGGAAGGCACGCGAGTACGCCACACCGTAGACCTCATGGTCGATGGACACATGAGCGAGATCGAAGAGCGCGTCACGCAGATTCGTGCGCAGGCGCATGGCGGCCTTGTCGCCGAGAAGTTAGACACATCGATCAATGATCGAGCCCGCGCGGTCGAAGCCGATCCCAGTACGTTCACCCGCACCGATGCCGAACTGAGTTTCAACATTGAGCATTCGTTGGTCGATCAGCGCGCGCAGGCTGCGATGCGCGATAGAGCACGTTCGCAACTCTCGATCGCTGCTGTTCGCGGCGCGCTTGCTCGCGACCCGGCGGGCCTGGCCGAGCAGCTCAAGAGCAAGAATCCGACCGCCGCTTTTGTTCGCGCGCTCGACTCGCAGACGCGGGCCGAAGCTCTCGCTCTCGCCACGAGGAAGGCGAAAGAGGATCGCGTCAGCGGCTACGCCGGCAAGATTGCGCAGGCCTATCGCGCGGGCGATGTGTTCCAAGGCAATCGGGCGTTGCAGGCAATCGAAACCTCTGGATTGGCCGAGGATGAGAAGGACGCGGTGCGTACCGAAGTGCGCTCGCGGAATGAATTGCTGCGAGTCGAGCGGCGCAATGCGAACGCGGACGCGCTGACGGGAGTCTACCGAGCCCTAGCTACAGATCGGGCGACGGCCGCCACCGAGCGGACCATCCACCGGCTCTATGCTATCGGCGCGTATAGCACCGACGAGCACGCGAGCGCGCTCGCACAAATGGACGCCGGCGCACTTCGCCGTGCGAAGGCCGACGCCGGATCAAGTGAGATAGCGAAGGCGCTGGCGGAAGGCCGCCCGCTCGATCCAAAGGACGAGAAGCATCGCGCGGGGCTCGCGAGCATCTTCGACTCAGCGACGAACAACGGCGAAAAGGTCGGCTCCGGCTCGTGGCGCGCAACCGCTCTCGTACTAGCCGATCGCACGCGCATGCTTCCCGATCAGGCGTTGTCGTGGGCTCGCTCATCGATCCGCTCTCCTAACGCAAAACTTGCGGCTGAGGCAGCCGTGTTTGTTGGAGCGGTGCAGCTCAAGGCGCCCGATGCACTTTCGCAGCTCGATGACGACACCAAAGCCTTCGCGGGCGTCGTGAATTCGATGGTCGAGAGCGGAACGCCTGCCGATGAAGCCGTCTCAACGGCGCGCGCGAATCTCTTCGAAGTCCGCCCAGAAACCCGAGACGCTCGCAAGCGTGCGTGGAACGATGCCGGTGCGGCGTCGTTCGCGAAGGGCAGCGACAACGCTCTGTCGAAGTACATCGATCGCGACTTCGATCCGGGTATGTTCTCGGCCCAGCCAGCGGCCGGCGATCCTCGCGCGTCTCGAACGCCCGGCTCGATCGAACTGGCACCCGTGTTCCGAGACCAGACCGAGCGCTATTTCATCAAGACCGGCGACGTCGCCCTCGCCCGCGACATGGCCTGGCAAGACGTCAAGCGCGTGTTCGGCGTGAGCCAGGTGAACGGCTCGCCGACGATGATGGCGCTCCCGCCCGAGCGATTCGGCGTGAAGCCGGACGAGGTGCGAACCGAACTCGGCAACTTCCTCAAAGGCAATCCGCAGGCCGACGGCTCGACCGCCGACGACATCGTGCTCGTGCCCGACGGTGACACGTTGCGCCAGCTCGGCGACGCGATGAGCGGCGAAGCGATTCGGCCAGGCTGGCGACTCGTCACGAAGACCGGCGACCTCGTGCTCGATCGCAACGGCGTCGCCAAGCGCTTCACGATTCCCGGAGGCGAGGAAATCTCTCGCCGCATCCGTGAGGCCGAGGCTGCCGCCGAGGTGCGCGCACTCGAGCAGATCGAGGCTGCAAAGAAACACCGCGAAGTGATCCGCAACCTCAACGACGCGGCGTTGCTCGGAGGCGCTCAGTAGTGCCCATCGTCGACGACCCGCGCTTCTCGCCCTCGACGATCGTCGGCGGCGTGAACTCTGCGGCGTTCCTTGATCGCGATCCGCTCGCGCAATCGGACGCCCCGCCCTTGCTGGATACGCTCGCGGCGGCGAGTCGGCAGTCGTCCTTTGCTGGTGCGGTCTACGAGCGATTTGCCAATCGCGATCCGGACGGACCCGACGCCCCCGACGGCTACGATGCGCTCGACCATATCGCCGGCTTTGAAGATTTCGCAGGCTCGTTCGTTCACGCTGAGTCCCCGGCCGAAGTCGAAGGCGTCAAGGCGCGGCTCACTGCCGAACGTCAGGATCGCGACACGTTGCGCCGTGCGGGGTTGGGCGGGCCCGTCGCTGAAATTGCCCTCAACCTGCTCGACCCAACCTTTTTGGTGTCGGCCGCGGTGCCCGAGATCGCGCTCGCAAAGTACGCGCTCGCCAGCAAAGTGCTGACGTCTGCTGCACGTGGCGCGGCAGGCGCTACGGGATACGAGCTGGCAATGCATTCGATGCAAGAGGGCCGCACCCTCAGCGAATCGGCTTTCAACATCGGCGGCGGCGCGCTGCTCGGCGGCGTGCTCGGCACGCTCGGCCGTCGCATCCCGACCGAGGAACTCGACGTGCTGCACGACGCGATCCGATCGGAGGCCGGCGCGGCTGCTGTCGCTAGGCCGACGACCCTCGCAGCCGAATCGATCGCGCGCGGCGGAAAGTTCTTTTCGAAGCTCGCCGGGAAGATCCCGCTTTTGCGCACCGACGCGCAGCGCATCCTCGAAAGCGATTCGATCGCGGCGCACACCACGCTTCAGGAACTCGCCGACGTTGCGCCGCTGCTCGAAAAGAATGCCGCCGGAATCGCGACGCCGACTTCGGTCGAATCATTCGTAGCGCGACAGGAAGGCCGTGTCGCCGACTTCGTCGAAGAGCTGCGGCGTCTCTTCGCCGCGCACCGCAAGGACCCGCGCCCGGTGCTCGTGGGCACGCCTGCGCTGTCGCGCGAGGAGTTCTATGCCGCCGTTTCCAGCGCTGCGCGCCGTGGGGACAAAGACCTCTTCCCTCACGTCACCGAGGCCGCGAAGTACCTGCGCGCCCGCGTGTTCGATCCGCTCAAGGCGGAAGCGCAGCGCCTCGGGCTGCTGCCGAAAGATGTCGAAGTCGTCGGCGCCGAAACCTACTTCATGCGCCGATACAGCCGTGAGGCGATCCGAGCGAACCGCGCCGAGTGGGACGATCTGATCTCGAAGCACTTCGCCGCCAAGGGCATTGATCCTGCCGAGGCGCGCTCGCTCACCGCCGACATCACGCGCCGCATCCTCGGGGCCGACGTGGGCGAAGCTAACTTCAATCTGCGGGCGCGCGTGCCCGATGCCGGCGCGCTGCACGAGCGCGTGCTCGACATTCGCGACGAGCTGATCGAGAAGTTTCTCGATAGCGACCCCGTAAAGATCGCCGGCTCGTACGTTCGCGAGCTCGCGCCACAGATCGAGATCACGAAGCGCTTCGGCGACAAGGACATGAAAGACGCGCTCGACAAGATTCGGCAGGAGTTCGATGTGCGCCGTGAGCGCCTCAGAGCCTCCACGAAAGGCAATGCGTCGAAGGGACTGGCGAAGCTTCAGGATGAAGAGAAGGAGGTGCTCGACGCCCTCATTCGCGTCCGTGACCGCATCTATGGTCGCGCCGGCCGGCTCACACCCGATTCCAGCTCGAACACTCGGCGCGCGGTCTCAGTCGCTCGCGATTGGCGGAACATCGTCGCCTCGGCGCGCCTCGGTATGGTGGCGCTGACGTCCGCCGCGCAGGACACAGCTCGCACCGTCGCGCAGTACGGGTTCACGCCGACCATCGCGACCCTCGCGAAGCTCGTCGCCTCGCCGACATTCCGGACGCTCAAGACTGCGCAGGCCAGAAAGTTAGGCGCGGCGGTCGAAGTGGCGCTCGCCAGGCGCGTCAACGTTGCATTCGACGGAGCCGCAACCGAAGGCTGGTCGCAAACTCTCGCGCAGGGTGTGTACAAATACACCGGCCTCAATCACTGGACCGACTTCGCGCGCACGCTGACCGCGACGCTGTGCGAATCTCACGTCCTGCAAGCGGCTGCCGAGGTGGCCGCAGGCAAACCCCTCGCCGCCTTCGCTCGCACGCGCCTGGCCGCTCTTGGGCTCGACGAGAACGCTTTGCGCAAGGTTCACGCGGAAGTCTCGAAGCACGGCAGCGCCGAGGGCAGCGTGCGCATGTCGGGCTCGGCAAACTGGGACGACTACGCACTCTCGCGCGTGTACGACGGGGCGATCCTGAAAGAGAGCCGCACCGTCGTCATGCAGCCCGGCGCGGCCGATCGCGTGTGGTGGATGGATTCGGAACTTGGCCGCGTCGTCGGGCAGATCAAGTCGTTCGCGATCGCCGCGCCGCTCAAGCTCGCCATGACGCCGTTTCAGATGGTCGGGCAGCGGCAGTACCTACAGGCGGCGCGATTCGTCGGTTCGATGATGGTCGGCGGCTACTTGGCTCACTCGTTGCGCCAGCTCGCCTCCGGCGCGCAGCCGCAGACCGACCCGTCAGCCGCAGCGGCCGAGGCGTTCGCCGAGTCCGGCATGGCCGGCGTGCTGCCCGACATCATCTCCCCGCTCTCGCGCCGCCTCGGCATCTTCGGGGAGTCCGCGCGCTTTGCGGATCGCAACGTGATGTCAGCCTTCGGCGGCCCCGCCCTCGGCACGCTCGGCGACGCCTACGACTTCGCGATGAACCGCACCGCGAACGGCATGAGCGCGAAAGACTTGCAGCTCCTGCGCCGGCTGCTTCCCTATCAAAACGTGTGGTGGATGCGACGCGCGATCAACGCGCTGCAGGGCGAGACCGCCGAGGCGCTCGACCTGCCTGGAGCAGACACGCAGAGCTTCGGAGCGCGGCTATCCGAGACCCGCCCTCTGCTCTCGACCGGCCAGCGCGGCGGCACGGGGACGGGCGCCGTCGTGCAGTAGATAGACACTTCGAGCGCGCGCGAGGAGGATGAACTGAAATGACCACGGGAGCGATAGATATCGCCTAGCAGGAATTCGGCAACCGCGGAAGTGGAACCGAGGCTAAAAGACAGAATCAAAGTCAGCATCTTGCCAGCAACGGTTCCACTACTCCCAACAGCCCGACGCTCGGCAAGCTTGCCCGGCGCCGTAGCTCAGTTGGTAGAGCGATCCGGAGTGCGCGTGTTGTTCGGCCGAACGCACGCTGCATGCCACCGGGGAGGTCGCGGGTTCAATTCCTGCCGGCGCACAGCTCAGCTAGGGAAGTCTGGGATATCGATATATCCAACGAGCCGGCGACCTGTATGCCGGGCTCAGTTGGCGCTACGATATCGGCAGAACAAGAAAGAGGTCTGGTAGGGCCGGCTCGCCATACATGAGCGAAGGGAGAAGGTGTTGTCGGGAAGTCTACTGAGCTTTGTTGGAGCCTCCCTGGCTGTCCTTGGCGCCTTGATATCAGCTTTCGGAGCGTATCGATCGAGCGACGACAACCGCAAGCGAAGCGACGAGCTCGCTGCGAAAAGCGAGGAGATCGCGAACCTGAATCGCGAGATCGCTGACATCAGCAAGAATCTCGTCGGCTATGTCACCGGCGCGGAGAGTTACGTGTATTTCCACATCTTTCGCTTCGGCTTGCCAACGATGGACATTCGACTAGTTCACAAAGGAAAAAACCCGATACGCGACACCGAGATTGCTGTGTGGGATGTCTCAGACCAATCCGCGGATCTTCGATCTGGTCGTTCAGTCGAGATAAACCTTGACGCGGAACCAAGGCAGCGCGTTACAGCGGTGGCTTCTTTTCCGGGGCAGCCGAAATCGCTTTTCGGGAATGGGATCGAAACCAAACCGACACGCGACTCGTACATGTATTTCGTCTACTTCAATGGTGCCGGTGGCACCTTTCGCGAGCTCATTGAGCTAGTAAAGGTGAAAGGCGCGTGGAAGCAGGCCTATCGACTTGAGGAAGTCCCGTTCAACGAGCCTATGGAGCCAGTCGGCGAATATTTCGACGAAGGGTTTCCCACGGATGGCAGCGTGTTCGTGCACGCCTCGGAACACGGCTATCCACGCCTGGAAGCTCCACCGCTCAGAAAGCCTATCGTGCGCAAAGCGGGATGAAAAAGGCCCGGGGTTGCCGGGCCTCTCTCGCGGCACGACTCGATCCGATCAGTGCAGAGTTACGACATGCAGCGCGTGCTGCGCCAGGTCGTGCGTATCTTCGGGCTCGATGCTGTGCGAATCGTTGTAACGCCGACACTTCTCGCGGTACTCCGCGGCGAGCGCCCGGGCCAGCGCAATC
The DNA here is from genome assembly GCA_035995425.1 of Steroidobacteraceae bacterium. Classification (GTDB taxonomy): domain Bacteria; phylum Pseudomonadota; class Gammaproteobacteria; order Steroidobacterales; family Steroidobacteraceae; genus CADEED01. The sequence goes on along the minus strand of DASYKM010000078.1, from coordinate 3,902 downwards.
GCCTCAGGACCTCCGAGAAGGGTTTCCGCGCGCGAGATCAGCTTGTCTCTCAGGGTGACTCGAAAGCGAGCGTGTGGCTCGCCGCGGCGAGCCGAGAAATAGCGATTGACTCTAATCGGATCGCCGTCCAGATCGCGTTTTCCCTTGGGCTTGCCTGGCACCCACGGCTCAAGCGATTCGGGCGAAATGATGCCGAGCGCCAAGATATCCTCTCTCGACCCTGCGTAGTACAAACTGATGCGAGCGCCTTCGTGCAGCCAGGATCGCACGAGCATTCCCGGACGGCCCGGCACACGAATGTTGCCGTTACTGTCGGGGGTGTTAACGTTCGAAATAGCCATGATGATCTCCTATCGGTCGTTGTGGTTAGGCGCTCGCCGGTGTTCGCGCACCGGCAAGCGCTGCTTGCAATCAGGTTTTGCTCAGAGCGGCGAGCAATTCATCGACTCTCTTTCGAAGCTCCTCGCACTTGGCGATCCAGACCACCTCTTTCGATCTGCTGCGATACCGAGCAGCGATCGTCTTCGCCAGGCGGGCCAAGAAGACAATGTCTTCGTACCATGCGGTTCTCGTCTTCCCGTGCTTGGCTAGCAGATCGTCGACCGCTTCACGTAGCAGCACCTGTTTGACAATTCTGGTTTCCGCCGCAAGCTCGTCGAGAAGCGCGGCCTGCGCGGGCTCAAGCAGAATTAATTGCTGATGCTTTTTTGTAATTGGGCTCATATAAGGCTATATAGCCTTATTTATCCGCCCGTGCAACTAGATTCGGCAGGCTTCGCACTGGGAGGCGGTCGATGTTCTTAAATCGCGACGAACTGAAGGCACTGACGGGGTATGTGCGAGTGTCCGCACAAATCCGGTGGCTCACGGAACAAGGCTTTCGATTCACCGTGAACGGGCTTGGCAGACCGGTCGTGGCTGTAGCTGAAGTCGACCGAAGGTTGGTCGGTGGGCCTCCGGCAAAGCGCGCAGAACCAAACTTCTCCGCGCTCTATGAGCCGCGTGTTCGATTCGACGGTATTTCCACTCGCCGTACAAAGGCGCGGCCACCTGCAGGATCGCTCACCGAGCGGCTAGACAAGCTGTTGGATGAAACGGGTACCGGTTCGTCTGCTACGAAGCCGAAGGCGCACAAATGATGCGGCTTCTAGCGACGTTGCGCGCCCAGATGAGACCGAGCGGATTCCGCAGAGTGACCACCAAAGTGACCACAGAGCCAAGGGAAGACGTGCGGAAATAGTGGTCGGGACGCCGAGATTTGAACTCGGGACCCCTTGCACCCCATGCAAGTGCGCTACCAGGCTGCGCCACGTCCCGCCCGAGAAACCAGTTTGACCCCCACGAAGGGGTGGTTCGCGGGGCTCGCATCATACCTAAGCCCGGCGCCCTACCAGAAGTAAATGTAGATGGCGGCGACGATTCCGACGATCACGACCGTGTGGAAAATCTCCCAGGGGCCATAGGTCTGGCGGTCATCCGCGGTCTGCTGCGCCGAAACCGACTTGTAGGTGAGCCCGGCGAGCTGTTCGGGCGGCGCCTTGGGTGTGAATTGGCTCACCGCGAAGATCACGAGGCAGGTGAGCACGAACAGGATGAAGCTGAAGTACAGCCAGTTGATCTGGATGATCACCTGCAGGACGGACGGCCACTCGATACCGGCCTTGTCGTGCAGCACCTGGAGTGCCAGGCGCGTCATGCCGGCGATGAACCCGAACGCCAAGCCGACGAGGCCCGACTTCGGCGTCACGCCGCGCGAGAAGATGCCGAGCATGAACACCGCTGCGATACCCGGCGCGAGCAGCGACTGCACTACCTGCAGATAGGTGTACAGCTGATCGGCCATGCTGCGCATGATCGGGATCCACAACATGCCGATCACGATCACGCCGGCCGTTGCGACGCGCCCGACGGTCACCAGGTGCGTCTCGCTGGATAGCGGACGCAGGCGTTTGTAGAAATCGACGGTGAACAAGGTCGCGGTGGAATTGAACAGCGACGCCAGCGAGCTCATGAGCGCCGACAACATGCCGGCGAGCACGAGCCCGCGCAGGCCGACAGGCAGCAAGTTGGACACCAGCACGGGAAATGCTCCCTGCGGATTGGTGCCAATGCTCTCGAAGCCGGGGGCGCCCTGCTTCCACAAGGCCACGGCGATCATGCCGGGCAACAGGAAGATGAACACCGGCGTGAGCTTGAGATAGGCGGCGAAGATGGTGCCGCGACGCGCTTCCTTCAGGCCGCGCGCCGATAACACGCGCTGCACGATGTACTGATCCGTGCACCAGTACCAGAGCCCGATGATGGGCGAGCACAGCAACACGCCAAGCCACGGCGTCGCACTCGGATCGAACAGGAATCCGGGGAAGCCCTGCGTCGCATCCGTGGTCGACAGCGGCCGCCACAGGTGAATGGTCTCGGGATTCGCGGCCTTCAGCGCATCGAGTCCGCCGATCTGATGCAGCCCGACGATGAGCAACACGGCTGAGCCGGTGAGCAGCACTGGCACGTGCATGGCCTCGGTCCACAGCACGGATTTCATGCCGCCGAGCACGACGAATACGCCGGTGATGATCACGAGGAAGGCGCCCGAGAACCAGAAGAAGTCGACCTGCCCGAAAAATGGCAGCGTGATGTTTTCGTAGCCGAGGATGGTCTTGATCGCGAATGCGCCGGCGAAGATCGTGACCGACGCCTTGGTGAGGATGTAGCTCGCGAGGAATATTCCCGACAGCAGCGTGCGGGTGCCTGGCGTGTAACGGCGCTCGAGGAATTCCGGCGTGGTGAACACCTTTGCGCGTAGATAGAACGGCGCGAAGATCCAGCCGAGTACCAGCACCAGGTAGGAATGCAGTTCCCAGTGCGCGAAAGCCATTCCGGAACCCGCACCCGAGCCCGCAAGGCCGATGAGATGTTCCGCGCCGATGTTCGAGGCGAAGATGGACGAACCGATGAGGAACCAGCCGGCGCTGCGGCTCGCCAGGAAGTAGTCAGAGGTGGTCTTTTCTTTCTGAAGCGCGCACCAGATGCAGATCGCGGTGTTGGCGACGAAATAAAGGGCGACGATGGCCCAATCGAGCGTGCCAAAGCTAACGGCAGTACCAGTCATGACAACCCCTCAAGCGAGAGCAACCGCGCTCTTGCCGCCGAAGCGGCCATGAATCGTCTACGAGAGCAGCGCCGCAGTTAGCGCCGCAGGATCTTCAGCAGCTCTTCGAGCTCCATGCGCATCTGCTTGACGATCTGCTGGCTCTGGCTCACGTCGACGCGAGCCTCTTCGCCACCGAGCTTGTTGCGCGCGCCACCGATGGTGAAGCCCTGCTCGTAGAGCAGGCTGCGGATCTGGCGAATGATGATGACGTCCTGGCGCTGGTAATAGCGGCGATTGCCGCGGCGCTTGACCGGCTTGAGCTGGGGAAATTCCTGTTCCCAATAACGCAGAACGTGCGGCTTCACGCCGCAGAGCTCGCTCACTTCACCAATCGTGAAATAGCGCTTGCCAGGGATTGCCGGCAGTTCGTCGTTATTCTTTGGTTCCAGCATAAGCCTCGACTCGCGCCTTCAGTTTCTGACCGGGACGAAACGTCACAACGCGTCGCGCGCTGATGGGAATTTCCTCTCCCGTTTTCGGGTTGCGTCCTGGTCGCTGGTTCTTGTCGCGTAAATCGAAGTTGCCGAAGCCCGAGAGCTTGACCTGTTCGCCGTTGGAAAGCGCATGGCGCACTTCCTCGAAAAACAGGTCCACCAGCTCGCGCGCCTCGCGTTTGTTGAGACCCAGCTGATTGAACAGCGCCTCAGCCATCTCCGCTTTCGTCAGAGCCATGCTTTTATTCTCGAAATCCTGCGCCCAACGTTGCACTCAGATCGGCACGAATCGCGGCTAACAAACGGTCCGCGTCCTCGTC
>DASYKM010000077.1:0-20413 GCA_035995425.1 Steroidobacteraceae bacterium | reverse complement strand
GCGAGTCGCGCTGGTTGATGGTCAGAAACTATTCGATCTTTCCATCGAGATACCTTCCAAAGAACAGAAAAAAGCCAACATCTATAAAGGCCGAATCTCGCGTATCGAGCCATCGCTCGAGGCCTGCTTTATCGATTACGGTGCGGAACGCCACGGCTTTCTGCCGCTGAAAGAAATCTCCAAGGATTACTTCCGCCAGAAGTCCGACGGCGGGCGCACCAACATGCGCGACCTGCTGTCCGAGGGCCAGGAAGTCATCGTCCAGGTCGAGAAGGAAGAGCGCGGCAACAAGGGCGCCGCCCTCACCACGTTCATCTCGCTCGCCGGCCGCTTCCTGGTGCTCATGCCCAATAACCCGCGTGCGGGTGGCGTGTCGCGTCGCATCGAAGGCGAAGACCGCGACCAGATGCGCCAGGTCATGGATGAGCTGGTCATCCCCGACGGAATGGGCGCCATCGTGCGTACCGCCGGCGTGGGTCGTGCAGCCGCTGAGTTGCAGTGGGATCTCGACAACCTCAAGAGCCAGTGGGACCAGATCGACGCGGCCACCAAGGACCGCCCTGCCCCGTACTTGGTGTATCGGGAAAGCGACGCGGTGACGCGGTCGTTGCGCGACTACCTTGCCGATGACATCGGCGAAGTCCTGGTCGACGACGACGCGACCTTCGCCACCGCCCAGGAATACATGACGCGGTTCATGCCGCCGGAGGCGCAGAAGCGCCTCAAGCGCTACACCGACGACATTCCGCTGTTCACGCGCTTCCAGATCGAGAGCCAGATCGAGTCCGCGTACGCGCACAAGGTCGAGCTGCCCTCGGGCGGTTCCATCGTCATCGACTACACCGAGGCGCTGGTGTCCGTGGACATCAACTCCGCTCGCGCCACACGCGGCGGTGACATCGAAACCACGGCGACCAACACCAACCTCGAAGCGGCGGACGAAATCGCCCGCCAGCTGCGCATCCGTGACATCGGTGGCCTCATCGTCATCGACTTCATCGACATGGAGTCGCCGAAAAACCAGCGCGATGTCGAAGACCGCCTGCGCGACGCCGTGAAGATGGATCGCGCTCGCATCCAGATCGGACGCCTGTCGCGTTTCGGATTGCTGGAAATGTCCCGCCAGCGCCTGCGTCCCTCGCTCGGCGAATCCAGCCACCTGGTTTGCCCGCGTTGCACCGGCATCGGCAGCATCCGTTCGGTCGAGTCCATGACGCTCGCCATCCTGCGCCTCATCGGCGAGGAAGCGCGCAAGGACAAGACCGCGCAGCTCATCGCGCAGGTGCCGGTGGAAGTGGCGACCTACCTGATGAACGAAAAACGCGAATGGCTGCGCACGCTCGAGGACAAGAGCTCGGTCGATCTCATGATCGTGCCGAATCCGCACATTCAGACTCCCGAATATTCCATCAAGCGCGTGCGCACCGACGAAATCGACCTGCCGGAAAACAAGGTGCTCAGCTACAAGATGCCGGAGCGTCCGCCGGTCGCCGATCCCACCGGCACGCGCGACGTGAAGCCGGTGCTCGAACCCGCTGCCGTGATTCCCACCGCACCGGCCACTTCAGCACCGGTAGTTATTCATGTGCCGGCTCCCGCCAAGGAAGCCGTCGCTGCAGTCAAGGCGCCGCCCGCGAATCTCGGATTCTGGGCTCGGCTCACCTATCTATTCACCGGAAAGGCGCCAGGCACCGCGGCAACGGCACCGGCCCCCGCGCGCACTGAGCCGCGTCGCGACGGACATCGCGACGGCCATCGCGATCGCGGCCGTGAGCGGGATGGCAATCGGCCGCGGCATGGCGGCGGCGACCGTGACCGTCCCCGGCATGGTGGTGGTGGCGGTGATCGCGATCGAGGTCGCGATCGTGACCGCGGCGGTGTTCACGGACGTGACCGCAATCGTGACAAGGACGGCGGACGTGACCGCCATCGAGAGCACGGCCGCGACCGTGACGCCACCGCGCCCCCGCGTGACGCTTCTCAGCCGCCGCGTGAGGCGCCGCGCGAAGGACAACGAGAGCAACAGCCCCGTGAGCGCGATCCGCAACGCGAGGCCGAGCGTCAGGCACAGCGTGAGCGTCAGCGCGAACGGCAGCGCGAGCAGCAGGCTGCCGCGAATGCGAACGCCGCCGCCATTCCGGCCGCAGCAAGCGGCCCAGCCGGCCCTTCAGTCGACGACAGCGTCGCGGCAACTCCGGGCGATGCATCAACGACGCCAGTGGATTCGGGCAATGGCCCCGCGCAGGACGGCGGTCAGCGTGGCGATGGACGCGCCCGGCGTGGACGCCGTCGCGGACGTCGTGGCGGTGGCCGCAATCGCGAAGGTGGCGCGCCGAACCATGCCGGTGGCGAGTCGCATCAAGGCGCCGAATTCTCGGGTGCGCGCGAGGCGTCCGATGAAGAGCGCGAGTTTCACGCGCAGATGACCAATGGCAACCGCGGTGAGAATCGTGAGCCGTCTACCCAGACGTCACACGATTCGTCACGCGATCAGTCGCAGGACTCGCCGCGCGAATCGTTCCCGGCCGCGGAAGCTCAGCGCGAAGCGCCACGCGAGCAGCGCAATGAAGGCACGCAGGCGCCGCTCGATCTGCCGCCGCCGCCGCCGTCCAAACCATTCGTGGTCTGGTCGTCCGCGCCGAGCGATGCACCTCCGACCGAACGCCGCGACGAGTAGCCCGCAAGTAGATGGACAAAGCCCGCACGCCGACGCGTGCGGGCTTTTTTTTCATGCGGGAGTCGCGAGCCGCAACAGCAATCCGCGCGCCGCCGTTTCGCACAGGTCGAGCACGCGCTCGAAGTCCTCGATGCCGCCGTAATACGGGTCGGGAACCTCGGCGTACTCGGCGTCAGGCGCGAATTCCATGAACAAGGCCAGCCGTGCCGCGCCGCCCTCGGGACGCCGGCTCTCGAGCTCGGCGAGATTTGCGCGATCCATCGCCAGGATGTAATCGAATTGCGCGAAGTCGCCGCTTTGCACCTGGCGTGCGCGCAACGAGCCGAGTTCGTAGCCACGCCTGCGCGCGGCGGCGACGGAACGCCGATCGGGTGGTTCGCCGACGTGGTAGTCGGCCGTGCCGGCCGAGTCGACCTCGAGTTTCAGCTCGGGAAACTCGCGCGCGGCGATGACACGCAACACGCCTTCGGCGGTTGGCGAACGGCAAATATTTCCCAGGCACACAAAGAGTATTTTCACGGCACCGCAATGTTAGCCGCGCGGCAGATCGGCGGGGTGTGAATCGCCGCGGTCCACGGCACGCACCGGCGAATGCGAATCCGCACCCGGCACGGCCGGCGGCTGTTTCTGCGCCGCCGGCGGCATCGGCGCCAGCCACCCGACCAGCAGGAACACGCCACCCGCCGCGATCACCGCCAGGATGTTGGCGAGCTGGCCGAGCGAGCCGAAGTCGAGCAGCAGTAGTTTGGTCGCGGCGGCCACCAGGAATGCCGCACCGACCAACCACTGCAGGCGCGATCCGACGCGACGCGCCCAGATCGTGAGTGCCGCGCCGATCGAGGCCCACAGCAGCGACACCAGCGTCGGCCACTCCATCCTGGCGAGGTCGAGCGCATCGAGATGGCCGGGCGGACCCAGCCATCGCAGCAGGTTCGCCTGCAGCACCAGCGCCGCGCCGACGACGGCCAGCGGAACGATCCGCTGCGCGGCTCGCAGGCGCCGGCCACCCCAGCTCGCGATGACAACGAGCGCCGTGACACAGACGAGCTCGAGCAGCACCGCGGAAGTCTCGCGTTCAATGTCGAATACGGCCGCGGCGACCAGAATGAAGGCGAACGCCATCGTGAAGATGTCGGTGGCTTGGTTGAACCAGCGCACAGAGCGCGCCTCCGCCCGATAGCCGATCCACAGGGAGCTCGCGGCGAATGCCGCCGCCACGGCCAGCGGCAGCTGCCATTCGGCGTGCGACAGATGTGCAACCCTCGCTACCCAGATCGCCACCATGAGCGGGCCGCACAGGACCGCGAGCGGACCGTCGCGGGCGCTTTGGTTCTTGTCGACCGGGCGCAGTGCGACGGCCAGCAGCGCACCGCCGGCGATCGACGCGCTCACCCAGGAGAATTTCGCGTCGGTATTCATCTGCGCAATCGCCCCGGTGACGACGATCGCGAGCACCAGAGGTACGATCAGGCGCTCGGTCGCTGGAAAACGACGGCCAATGAAGAAGGCGGCGAAGCCGGCGAGCGCCATTGCCCAGTGGGCGATCAGCCAGGCGGATACCAGATCGAGCCGCACGATCTCCGCGCCCAGCGCGAAACACGACCAGCCGACGGCGACACTGAGCATGAGACTGTCGAGCGCGTGACGCAGCCGTTTCAATGTCAACGCCGCTACCATGAGCAAACCGGCGCCGCACAGCCGCTCGAAGAATTGCTCGTTGAAGAAAACCGCGCTGCCGTCGGCGGGCGCGAGCGCGCCGATGACGTGGACCGCCGCGAGCATCAGCACCAGACCGGCGAGAAACCCATGCAGGCGCGCCGATGACGAACGCCGCGCGGCGAGTGTCAGCGCCGCCACGGCGATCGCCAGCGTCACCAGCTCCCAGGGCAGATCGCGGAAGCGTGCCGCCAGCCCGAAGCCGAGCATGAGCAGGCCGATGAGGGCGTGCGTCGCCATGCCCTCGCGGCGGCGCGCGAACAGCCACAGGGAGGCGGCGAGCCAGATGGCGCCAAACCACCAGAACTGCGTCGCGAGCGCGGCACGTGACGGCGCGATGGCGAGCGCGGTCAATGCCGCGGCCAAGGGCAGCGCCAGTAGATAGACGATGTCGAGCGACTCGACCACCGGCCCGCGCGCCCAGCGCCGCTCGGCGAGCGGCATCGCCACGTGCACCGCGACCAGAGCCGCCAGCAACGGAAACATCCGCGCGGAGCTCGCGGGCGTGAAGTAGTCGGCGGTCCAGGCGAAGAACGCGCTGCCCGCCAGCGTGAACAGAAAGCTCAGGTGAATGAGCGGCCGCCAGCCGCGCCGCGCGACCATGAGGAGCGTGAGCGCGCTGATGGCCACGTAGTAGCCGTACACCACGCGCACGCCCGGATCGGAGGTGGCGAACGCGGGCGCCATGAAGGCGCCGACCATCGACAGTACCGCCAGCGACAATGCGCTGCGCGACACGGCGAACATCCCGGCACCCACCGCCGTCAGCATCAGCAGACCCAGGCCCTGCATGGTCGGCAGATAACCGAACAACGCGAAGGCGCTGTAAGCGGTGAGATAGGCAACGCCAAAGGCGGCGCCGCCCAACGCCAGCGAAAACACGCGGCGTCGCGCCTGGCCCGAAACGAAGAACGACGCGAAGCCGAGTGCGGCGGCCGCGGCGACCCCAAAGCCGAGCTTGAGACTCGGATGAACATCGAAGTTGACCGCGGCGTAGCGCAACAGCGCGCCAACGCCCACGACCAGCAACGCGCCGCCGATTTTCGCGGGCCAGTTCCCACTGGCTATCCAGGTCAGCAGGCCGCGCGGACGACGCGGCAACGCGGGATCGCCACCTTCGAGCGCGACCACCGCCACGAACACTGCGGCAATCACCGAAAGAAAGATCAACGCGACCATTGCCGGGAATGTTGCCTGTTCGTCGCCACGAACGGGAGCGATGTCGAAAGACGCGGAAACCCCTACCGCCGGTATCAGGCTTCGTGACTATGCGCACATTCCCGCGAAACGGTGGCCTCTGACGCCGTATTGAGACGCCAATTGACTCCCCTCCAGAAGCGCGCGCCGGTATAAGCAAGGTATGCGCCACACCACGCCAGGCCTAACACTCGCCGGCATTGCCGCCCTGTTGCTCGTCGCATGCGGTGGAGGCGGCGGCAGCGCCAGCAGCAGCAGCGGCGGCACGACCAATACGCCGCCGGTCGCCAACGCCGGCGCGAGCCAGACGGTCGTCTCGGGCGTTGTCGTCACGCTCAACGGAACCGCCAGCAGCGATCCGGACGGCACCATCGCCAGCTACGCGTGGACCCAATCCGCGGGCACGCCCGCGATCGTCCTGACCAACGGCACCACTTCGCAGCCCACCTTCTCGGCACCCGCGGTCGTGACAGCGGCCACTCTCACGTTTTCCCTGGTCGTCACCGACAACCGCGGCACCACGAGCCTCGCCTCGACGGTGAACGTGACGGTGAACCCGGGCCTCATCGGCAACGGCAACGTCACCGGCGTCGTCACCTTTGCGCGCGTGCAATTTGCAGGCGCGCCTAACTTCGGTCTGAATTACGCAAACCCGGTTCAACGTCCGGCACGCGGTGTGCTTGTCGAGGCACTCGCAGCTGGCAGCACCACCAATATTCTCGCCACCGCCAGCACGAACGACCTCGGCGTGTTCACGCTCAATGTGGCCACCAACACCATGGTCACCATCCGGGTCACAGCACGCATGGTGCGCGGTACCACGCAGTCGCTGCCGCGCTGGAACGTGCGCGTGCAGGACGGAACCGTCGGCGACACGCCATACACGTATACCGACGGCGTGAGCTTCAATTCGGACAGCGCGGCCACGCACGACATCGCCATCCCGACTGGAATCGCCGCGGACGGCACCCCGAGCGGCGCGCGCTCATCCGGACCCTTCGCCGAGCTCGACACCGTTTACCAGGCCATACAGACGATCCTGGGGGTCGCCCCGCTGACTTCGTTTCCCGATCTCATCATCGACTGGGGTAGCCAGAGCGACGGCACTTTCTTCACCAGCGATCCGGTGCAGCACATCGCGCTGCTCGCGGATCTCACCGAGGACACGGATGAGTTCGACCAGCACGTGATCGCGCACGAGTTCGGGCACTACATCGAATTCAACTTCTCGCGCGCCGACAACATCGGCGGCGCGCACGGCCTCGGCGACAAGCTCGATCCACGCGTCGCGTTCGGCGAAGGCTTCGGCTACGCCTTCGCGGCCATCGTGCTCAACGATCCAGTGGCGCGCGACAGTTTCGTCAACGGCACGACGCAGGTATCGGGAACATTCAACATAGAAACCAATCCCGCGACCAACTCGCCCGGTACGCCGATCAACAATTACGGCTGCTGGTGCAGTGAGTCTTCGGTGTGGTCGATTCTCTGGGATATCAACGACAATGCCGCGGACACGAACGACACGCTGGCGCTCGGCTTTCAGCCGATCTGGGACGTGCTGACCGGCGCGCAGAAGACCACGCCCGCGTTCACGACCATCTTCAGCTTCATCACCGCGCTCAAAGCGCAATACGTCGCCGATACGGCCACGACCAATGCCATCAACACGCTGGTCGGCGCGCAGAACATCGACGCCGCCAACATCGATGCGTACGGCACCAATGAAACGCACTTCCCGGCAACCGTACCGAGCGCCGCCGCGTTGCCAATCTACCGGGTTGCGACCGTGGGCGGCGCGGCCGTCGTATTGCGTAACGTGGATGACGCCGGCCACAACAACAAGCTGGGCAATCGCCGCTTCGTTCGATTCAATATCGCAACCGCCCGCACCATCACCATCACCGCCAGCTCGTCGAACACCAACACTCCCGACACCGACTTCCGGGTGTTTCGCAATGGGGCGTTCCTGCGATCGGCCACCGGGCCACCCGCCGCCAGTGAGATCGATACCTTCAGCGCCGCGACGGGCGAATACCTGCTCGACGTTTACGACTGCGCCAACGGTTGCGATGATGTCGAGGGCACTCCCGGCGATTACAACCTGACCGTGACGATCAATTGAGGCGAATACATGCGCACTAACAAGCTTGAATCGGCGATCCGCACGGCTGCTGCCGCAACCTTGTTAGCCGCGCTGCTCGCCGGCTGCGCCAGGCCCGCCCCCGAGGCCGCGCCGCCGCCGCAGGCGGCCCCGGCCATACCCGACGCCGCGCCGCCCGCGGATGCGACGCCCGCTCCCGCCGCGCCGGCGCAACCGGCCCCCGATGCGCCGCCGCCCACTGAACCGTCGGCTGCGCCGAAGCCGACCGCCGCAAGCGAACCCAGTATCGAGTCGATGAAGCTCGCGATCCCGAGCGCCAAGCTGAGCGTCGCCGTGGACCTGCGTTACAGCTTCGACGGCGCGGTCGAGCCGAATCAGCCCGTGATCTTGCATCTCGCCGCCGTGCCGCGAGTGCCGGGCACGAATTTGAATGTCAGCGTGAAAGACGTCGACGGACTGCAGGTTTCCGCCGGATCGCTGAGTGTGCAAAAGGCCAGCGCCGCCAGCGTCTATCGCCAGCAGTTCTCGGTAACCCGCCAGGCGGCCGCGCCCGCGGAGCTGCGCGTACTCGTGACCATGGATTCCGCCGACGGCTCCGCCTTCGGCTTCTTTTCCATCCCGCTCAATGCCGGAACCACTGCTCAGAAACAGGATTCGGTAAAACAGCGCTGACCGCACCGCAGCGTGGGCGCGTAGACTACGCGCCGTGATCCGCGCGAACTCCAGGATGTTCAGTGTCGGCTGCCTGCTGGCACTGACAATCTGTGCGCTGCCCCAGGCCCATGCGGCCTGCGTCGGCGGCCAGACCGGCGATCTCGCCGTGCTCGAAGCGCGCTCTTTTCGCGATCCGTCCGCTGCGCTGCCGGAACTGGCCAATGCCATTTCCTCCGCCGCGGACATGCCCGCCACGCGACGCGCGGCACTTCATGCCATCGCCGCGGATGCGGCCCGCCAGCTCGGGTTCAGCCGGCAGAGCATCACGCACGCGGATGCGGGACTCGCGCTGCTGCCCGCGGGTGACATGTCAGACCTCGCCATTCGCATGCGCACGGTGCGCGCGCTCGTGAGCACCAATGTCGGCGGAATCGATGCCGCCTCCGTCGAGCTCACGCGCCTCATCGAATCGGTTCGCGATCGCCCGCTGGCGCTCGGCTGCGTATTGCGCGACCGCGGCTGGCTCAGCTACCGGGACGGCAATCCCGACCAGGCGCTCGACGATCTGCTGCGCGCGTATGCACTGCTGCGGCGAAACGCCAGCCGTGAAGAAGCCATGGTCACCGCGGGCCGCTTGTCCATGGCGCAGTTCAGCGTGCGCGACTATCCGCAGGCGCTGGCGCTGGTCGACGAAACCATCGCGTTCTTCCGCGAAGAGAAGGCGCAGGTGCGTCTGGCCACCGCGCTCGACCGGCGCGCCAACATTCTCAAGGCGGCTGGCCGCCTCGACGAAGCGCTGATCGCCGCCACCGAGGCACTGCGCATCGACGAGACCGTCGGCAACCGCGTGGGCACGGGCCTGTCGCAGCTGCGCATGTGCGGCGTGCAGATCGAACGCAACGCGCTCGCGCAGGCGGCAAGCTGGTGCGATCGCGCCGAGCTGACGCTCAGCCAGACCAGCGGCATGGACGACAACGACTACCGCACGCTGGCCGCGCTACGCGGCCGGCTGTTCCTCGCGCTCGGCAAGTCGCGTGAAGCCGTCTTGCAGTTCGACCGCGCCATCGCGCCCGGCGGTGCGCAGCCGGCCGATGACATCGCCGAGCTGTACGAGCTGCGCTCGCGCGCGCATGCCGCGGTGGGCAACTACCCGGCGGCGTTCACCGACCAGGGCGAATACCTGCGCCGCATGCGCGAACAAGGCACGCTCGATCGCATCCGCGAAGTGGCGCAATTGCGCGTGCAATTCGAGAATGACCAGGAGAGGCAGAAGATAATCCTGCTCGAGAAAGACAAGAAGCTCGCCGAGGAACGGCTGAACAGCCAGACGCGCACCACGCAGCTGGTGGCGATCGCCGGGCTCACCGGGCTCGTGACCGCATTCTTTCTCGGCTACGCGCTGCTCTCGCACCGAAGGCATCGCGCCGAGCTCATTCGCCTGGCGGAACGCGACGATCTCACCGGCCTGCTCAATCGCCGCGCCATCGTGCGCAAGGCAGTGGAATACCTCACGCGTGCACGCGAGGCGAAGGGCACGCTCATCATCGGTCTCATCGACCTCGATCATTTCAAGACCGTCAATGACCGCTTCGGCCACGCGGTGGGCGACCAGCTGCTGCAGCGTTTTGCCGCGGCCTTGCGCACGGCACTGCACACCCGCGAGATCTTCGGGCGCTACGGCGGCGAGGAATTCCTCGTGCTGTTCCCCGACAGCAGCATCGAACAGGCGCGGCAGTCGGCGGAGCGACTGCGCGGCGCGTTGCGCGACCAGACCATGCGCATCGACGACCAGGAGGTTTCGGTGACGTTGAGCCTCGGGCTCGCGAGTTACGAGGCGGGCGACGTGTTGTTCGACCAGGTCGCGCGCCGCGCCGATATCGCGCTATACGTGGCCAAGACCCAGGGGCGGGATCGCGTGGAAGTTTTCAACCCGGCGCGCCACGGGAATCTCGCCGCCAACGCCGCGCAGCGCCAGCGATAGACGGGTGGTGCCGGGTTGCAGCGGTACGGGGTTGGGATTCTCGTGATTTAGCCAGCGCCGAACCTTGCTTCTACCGCCGCTCAATCACGAGAATCCCAACCCGGTACCACTCATTTCCAGGCGATGCCGAACTCCTGGCCGATGCTGAGCCGCTCGCCCACTCCATCGACGACGATCGCGTTCTGCCCGAACAACACGCCGCGCAGCTTCGCGTCGAAACGATATTCCTTGAGCGTGCGGATTGGCTCCTCGCCATCGACGGCTCCGCGCTGCTGGTCGGTGGTCGTGATCGAGCAGCGCGCGCACGGTTTGACGAGGCGTAGCGTGACCGGGCCCGCCCGCAACTCGTGAATGCGATCCTCGTCATAGGCGCCCACGCCGTCGATGACGATGTTAGGCCGGAACCGTTCCATGGGAAGCGCCCGCGGCAATCTTGAATTGAGCTCGGCCAGCGACGCCAGCGAAATCACCAGGATCGGAAAGCCATCGCTGAATTCGGTGACCGCGCGTGCGCCGGGGGTCCACTCGGGGCTGCACTCCCGCGGAGCGCTACCGTCAAAGCTCACCAGGCGCAATGGCGTCTCGAGAAAGCCCGACACCCAACCGGCGGCTTCGTCACCGCAATCGATGCCGCGTCCGTCGAACTTCCACACCGTCACCGCGCGTGCGGTCCCCGCAGCTTCACGCGGTATGTCGAGCGGCGCCATGCCGGGCGCCGCCAGCGCCAGAGAAGCTGGATGCACCTCTGTCGCAATCAAGGCCATGCGCGGCAACTCGCGCTGCGTGACGAACCGCCCATTGGGGCGCACCAGCATCCAGTGACGATCGGCGGTGAAACCCGTGGGCTCGAGCTGCGCGGTGTCGAGCGCAATGCCGCGGCAGGATTTCACCGGGTAAATAAAGAGTCCTGTGATCGTCGCCTTCATGATCGGTTATGGGCGCAGCAGCAATGCCCGCTCCGCGCGCTCCAGGTCCGCGGCGGTGTTCACGTCCGCCAGCGGTCGCTCGACGGCCAGCGCCACGCGGATTTCCATGCCGTTCTCCAGCGCGCGCAGCTGCTCGAGTTTTTCGACCAGCTCGAGGCGCCCCGCCGGCAGGCTCGCGAGCTTGCGCAACGACGCGACACGATAGGCATACAAGCCGACGTGCCGCAGGCAGGCGGCCGACACCGTCGCCGGCATATCGCGATTGAAAGGAATCGGTGCGCGCGAAAAATACAGCGCGCGGCCGCCGGCATCGCAGGCCACCTTCACATTGTTAGGGTCGTTGAGGTCGGCCAGGGTTTCGATCCGCACGGCGAGCGTGGCGATGTCGGCGCGCGGATTGACGGCCAGCAGTTTCGCCACCTGGTCGATGACCACGGGTGGGATCAACGGCTCATCGCCCTGCACGTTCACCACGATGTCATCGTCCTTCCAGCCACGCGCCGCCGCGACCTCGGCGATGCGATCGCTGCCGGACAGGTGCGTACGCGCGGTCATCGCCACTTCGGCGCCGAACGCGCGCGCCGCGACGGCGATGCGCTCATCGTCGGTGGCGATGATGACCTCGGATGCGCCGCAGGCGCGGGCTCGTTCGTGCACCCACTGCAACATCGGTTTGCCCGCGAGCGGCAGCAGCGCCTTTCCGGGCAGGCGCGAAGAGTCGAAACGCGCGGGGATGACGACGCGATAATTCATCAGCGCTCCAGCAACGGATCGTCGGGGGTGAGCTGGCGCGCGTCTTCTTCGAGCATCATCGGCACGCCGTCGCGCAGCGGAAACGCCAGCCGCTCGGCGCGGCACACCAGCACCTGCGCGGCGCGCTGGAACTTGAGCGGTCCCTTGCACACCGGGCAGGCAAGAATGTCGAGCAGCCTGTCATCCATGTTTGTTTGGCGCCTTGAAAGAGCTCGCACGCACGAGCACCAGGTCGAGCAGCTCGCGCGATTCGTTTTCGCTGAACTCGGCCGTGACCGGCACGTACCAGCAACGCTCGTCGGCGAAGGCGACGCATTTTACGGCATCTTTCTCGGTCATGAGCACGGGCAGATTGTCGCCGAAGTTCAGGTCGCCGGACTTGAATGCGTGGTGATCGGGCATCGGATGTTCGTACAACGTGAGTCCGGCGCTTTTCAACATGTCGAAGAAACGCTGCGGATTGCCGATGGCCGCCACGGCGTGCACGCCGGTGGCGCGAAAACTCGAAAGAGAGCGCAAGGATGCGCCACCGGAAACGGGGCGCGCATCGCCCGGCCGCATGTTCATGACGAATTGAGTGCGCGTCACCAGGCGCGGCAGCGCGAAACCCGGCGCGGAAATGGCGCCGTTGACCACCACGGCATTCACGCGCCGCAGTCGCCCGGGGCGTTCGCGCAATGGTCCCCGCGGTAGCAGGCAACCGTTGCCGAAACCTCGCTGACCATCGACGACCACGATTTCGCAGTCGCGCATCAGCGCCAGGTGTTGCAGGCCGTCATCGCACAGCACGACGTCGGCGCCGTCTTCAACCGCCTTTCTCGCCGCCGCCACGCGATCGCGCCCGACGAACACGGTGGCCTGCGAGCGGCGCGCCAGCAGCAGCGGCTCGTCGCCCACTTCCGACGGGCGACTGTGGACGGTGACGCGCGTGACGCCGCGCGCGCGGCCGCCATATCCTCGCGACACGATGGCCACGCGCATCCCGACGGCGGCCAGTCTCATCGAGATCCAGGCGACCAGCGGTGTCTTGCCGGTTCCACCCACTGTGAGATTGCCGACCACCACCACCGGTACCTTCATGCGGAAGCGTTGCCGCAACCCGATGCGATACAGGAAGCCGCGCACGGCCATGAAGGCGCCATAGATAAAGGAGAGCGGCGCCAGCCACAGCGGCCCTTTGCCGCCGTACCACATGGCTTCGACCTTTGATCTCATGGGATCAGTGGCGCGGCTCGGCTCGGCGCAACGAGGCGTAGGCACCCTCGCGCGCGGCGAGCTCGGCGTGAGTGCCGCGTTCGACGATGCGGCCGTCTTCCATGACGATGATTTCGTCGGCGTGCTCGATGGTGGTCAACCGGTGTGCGATCACGAGCGTGGTGCGATTGCGCATGAGCCCGACCAGCGCCTGCTGGATACGGCGCTCGGACTCGTTGTCGAGGGCTGACATCGCCTCGTCGAGAATCAGGATGGGCGCGTCCTTGAGCAACGCGCGCGCGATGGCGATGCGCTGCCGTTGGCCACCCGAAAGCAACGTGCCGCGATCGCCGACGTCGGTGTCCATTCCCTTCGGCAACTCGGCGGCGAACTCGTCGACGTAGGCTGCCTTCGCCGCGGCTTCGACTGCTTTCGGATCGGGCTGCTCCACGCCGAACGCAATGTTGTTGCGGATCGAGTCGTTGAACAGCAGCACGTCCTGGCTCACGAGCGCGACGTTCGCGCGCAGATCGCGCAGATTGCACTCGCGCACGTCGATACCGTCGACGAGCACCTGGCCGGCGGTGGTGTCGTAGATTCGCGGCACCAGGCCCACCAACGTCGACTTGCCGCTCCCGGAGCGTCCAACAATCGCGATGGTCTTGCCCGCCGGCACGTCGAGCGAGACCGAATGCAACACGCCGCCCTTCTCGGTGGAGTATTCGAAGCTCACGTTGCGGAATTCGAGCGCGCCCGACAGGCGCTGCAGCGGTCGGCCGCCGGTGAACTGCTCCGCGGGCTCGTCGAGAACTTCGAAAATACTGGCGCCCGCCGCGACGCCCTGCTGCAGGGGCGCGAATGAATCCATGAGTCGCTTGAGCGGCGCCGTGGTCATGAGCGTGGCCGTCAGGAAACTCATGAAGTCGGGCATGTTCAGCGTGCCGGCTTCGATCTGGCGGAACGCGAAATACAAAATGCCGCCGAGGCCGAGCGAGGCGATGAACTGCACCACCGGATTGCTGGTGGCGCGCGCCGCGATGAGCTTCATGTTGCTGCCGCGGTTGTGCTCGTTGACCTTCTCGAAGTCGGCCGCCTCCTGATCCTGCGCGTTGAACACCTTGATGACGCGCTGACCATCGAGCGCTTCTTTCACCACGCGCGTGATGTCGCCCATCGAAGCCTGGATGCGCCCGCTGTAGCGCCGGAACGAGCTGCTCACCTTGCGCACCAGCCACGAAACCGGCGGCGCCAGCGCGAACACGATCGTGGCCAGCTGCCAGTTGTAATAGAACATGACCGAAATCAGCACCACGATGGTGAGCGAATCGCGGATCAGCGAGGTGATGGACTTGGTGGTGGCCTCGGCCACCTGCTCGATGTTGAACGTCAGCCGCGACAGCAACATGCCGCCCGCGGCGCGATCGTAGTAACTGGCCGGCAGGTGAAGAAACTTGCGGAACAGGTCGCGGCGGATGGCCTTGATGACCTGGCGTCCGACATAGCCCGGGAAGTAGTTGGACATGTAATCGCCGATGCCGCGAAACAGGAACAACACGGGTGCCCCGATCGGAATCAGCCAGCGCGAGTCGGTGCTGGTGTCGAGAAGAGTGCCCTTCATGAACAGGTTCACGAAGTAGGCGAACGCGCCATCGGTGGCCGCGAACAGCGCCATACCCAGCACGCCGATCAGGAACATGCCGCGGTGTGGACGCGCGTACGCCAGAAGCCGGCGGTAAACCTTCGCGGGGCTGACGACCGGGGGCGGCGTCGAAGGGTCGCTCATTTCGCGGGCTTGGACTCTTCGATGGTCGCGATGTTGAGACGCACGAAGCCGAGCTTGCCCAGTACATCCATGGCACTGACCACCGACTGATGCGTCGCGCGCCCGTCGGCACGCACGGTGACCGGCTTCGACCGGTCGACGCCAGCCACCTCGAGGATCGCCGCGCGCAGGGTATCCGGGGAGTTGTTGACCAGCTCGCGATCGTTGACACGATAGCTGCCGCTTTGCGTGACCGACACCACGATGGGATCGGTTTTCTGCTTGCCGGTGGGTGCCAGGCTCGCTTGTGGCAGCTCGATCTTGAGCCGCCCTTCCTGCATGAACGTGGACGACAACATGAAGAAGATGACGAGCAGCAAGGCGATGTCGATCAGCGAGATCAGGTTGATCTCGGGATCTTCCTTCGGGCGGCGCGTCTGCATCTTCATGAGCTTGTTTCAGGCGGCTTGGCGCCGAGCGAGTCGGCGAAGGCCACGGCGATCTTTTCCATGTCGACCACGATGCGTTCGACCTTGCCGCGCAGATAGCGGTAGGCGATGAACGACGGAATGGCCACCGCGAGGCCGCCGGCGGTGGTGATGAGCGCCTGCGAGATGCCGCCCGCGAGCATGCGCGGATCGCCCATGCCGCCGAGCATGACGGCGTTGAAGGCATTGATGATGCCGGCCACCGTGCCGAGCAACCCTAACAACGGCGAGATGCTGGCGATGGTGCCGAGTGAATTGAGAAAGCGCTCGAGCTCGTGCACCACGTGGCGGCCGGTATCCTGGACACGCTCCATCATGATGTCGCGGCCGCGATCCCGATTGGCGAGCGCCGCGGCCATCACGCGGCCCAACGGCGAGTTTTTCTCGAGCGCGTCGATGACTTTCGGATTGACCTGGCCGGCCTCGGCGAGCTGCGAGACCTTCTTGATGAGCTCCTGGGGAAGCACGCGTTTGCGTTGCAGGGTCCACAGGCGTTCGAGAAAGATGCCAACGGCCGCGATCGAGCAAACGATGATCGGCACCATGAATGCGCCGCCGGCGCGAACGAGTTCCCACATAGCGGCGGATCATACCGGAGGGCGGGCCCGAAAGCGTCATTGCAGGCGCCGCCAGATGAACGGGTAACGCTCGGTGCTCGCGACCGCGAGCACGCTTACGCCCGCCGTCCCTAACCCGAGTTGAATGCCACCGTCACGCCGAGTATCGAGCACGACGGCGCCCGACTTGCGCCATCGCTCGAGCGTTTCATCGCGGGAGAGCGAATGGACAATACCGCCGGTAGCGATACTCAAGCCCGCGGCGCTCGCTTCTATCCACTCCGGCGCCGAACCCAGTGAGCTCGCCTGGCGGCCGATGATCACCGCGTCGCTCGCCAGCGTGCCCGGCACGAGGCGCGATATGAGCGCGCGCTCCGCGGCCACGTCGAGGTCGCCCGCTAGCAAGATGGCATGTTCGCCAACCGACACGCGCACCGCGCAGAAGCGCCCGCCCCGGCCACCGGCGAAAATCCGGAACTCGACCTCGTCCCAGCGAAATTGCGTATCCGCGCAAGTCACCGCCGGCAGCGAAGTGGCCGGCCAGCCGCCGCCCACCGTCACGCGGCGCACGCGGCGCTCGAACGCGAGTAGAGCCGCGGCTCTCGCCCGGTCGTCATTCAGCGCCGGAAGCACCAGCATGTCCACCGAGTCGCGCCCGAGCGCGTCGAGTGCCGGCAGTGCCAGCTCCCGCAGACGCGCGCCGCGCGTGTTCCAGCTGTCGCCGGTGTCGAACAGCATCACGTGCGAATGCGTGACCACCAGCATGGCCGAGCCGCGCCCGGCGTCGAGGACATTCACGCGCGCCGTGCCGGGGTCGGGCATTCGTGACGGCGCGAACAGCAATGGAAGTGCGGCGCAAGCCGCCGACAACCGCAGCGCCAGCGGCCAGCGCTTCAACAGGACGACGCCCGCCAGCAGCGCGAATACGAACCACCACGGCGGCGGTGAGGCGTGCCACATCGCGAGCGGACTGTCAGCTGCCCAGGTGAGACCCGGCCAGGTGATCTCATAGAGAAAGGCCGCGGCCTTGAAGAAGATGCCGCTGAGTCCTGGAACGAGCAGCACGGCGAGCGCGCCCGCGAGGACCAGTGGCACCAGCACGAATGAGACAAACGGGATGGCGAGCAGATTGACCCAGAGGCCGGCGATCGACAATCCGTCGAAAACCGCGAAGGTCAGCGGCGCCAGCGCCAGCATGATGGCAAATTGCAGGCGCACGGCACCCGACGCGCGGCCGAGCAGCGTGAACGTGGAGTGCGATGCGACGCCGGCCGCCGCCAGGATGACGCCGACGGCGACGAACGACAGCCAGAAACCCGCCGACAGCGGCGCGAACGCGTCGAGCAGCAACACCGCGATCAACGCCAGTGCCCAGCTGTGGCTGGCGCTCACGTTGCGCGCCGCCAGCCTGGCCGCCGCGAAGATCGCCAGCATGAGCCAGGTGCGCTGCGTCGGCACCGAGAGTCCCGCCAGCAGCGAATAGCCGCCCGCCGCCGCCAGGCCTAACAACATTGCGAATGGCTCACGCCCCACGCGGCTCGCGCCCGGCAGCCAGCGCCACAGGCAACGCGCGACGAAGAAGGCGACCAGCGCGAACAGCGTGACGTGCAGCCCCGAGATCGCGACCAGGTGCGTGGTGCCGGTACCGTTGAACACCCGCCATTGGTCGGCGCTCATTCCGTCGGTGAGCCCCACGGCCAACGCCGTGAGCAGCGCCGCGGCATCGGGATCGGCGACCTGTCCACGGATGGTGGCGGCGATGCGCGCGCGAGCCGTGTCCACGGAGGCGTGCGCGAGCTGCAGGCGCGCGTTGAGCGCAGATGGATACACCTGGCCCGCGAGGTGGATGCGATCGCGAAATGCGAAGCGCGCCAGGTCGGCGCCGGCGAAGTTGCGCGTTTCGGAAAGCGGAGCGAGCCGAACCAGGAAACGCCATCGTTCGCCCACGCGCGGCGTCAGCTGCGCATCGCGCCAGACGAGGCGCGCGCGGCGCAAGCGAGTGTCGCCCGCACCGCCGCCGACCACGCGCCCATCGATGACGGCACCCTCCATGTCGAAATGCAGCTCGACACCCTCGCGCGCCGGAACCGTACGAATGGAGCCCTCGAACAGCACCCGCGTGTTTCCCAACGTGGGCGGCACGCGCAATTCCAGCCAACGCAGCGTGGAATTCCACGCCAGCAGCATGCCGAGCAGCAGCGTGGCGAGGATCCGCAAGGATTGGCGTCGACGAAGCGGCGTGATGAATACCAGCGCTACAGCCACGGCAGCGGCGGGCATCCATGCCGCAACCGGCAAGTCCGCCGAGCCGAGCGCAAGCAGCGTACCCACCAACAGTGCGAGAGCGCCGGTCACCTGCGATGGCGTCGGATGCTAAAGTGCCGCCACGATGCCACGAGGATTCCTGCGCAAGATCACGCCCCGCAGCGAAACGCTGCGAACCCACTGGGCGCTCAAGCCGTTCAGCCGCTTTTTTGCCGATCCGCGCCTGTGGTCGCTGCAGAGACGCACGGTGACGCCGGCGTTTGGCGCGGGACTGGCCATTTGCTTCGTGCCGCTGCCCATTCACATTCCGCTGGCGGCGATCACGGCGATCTTCTGCCGCATCCACATACCCACCATCATGCTGTCGCTGGTGGCGGTGAATCCGGTGACGCTGGTGCCGGCATACTTGCTCGCATACAAAGTGGGCGTGATCGTGACCGGCGCCACGCCGCGTCACTTTGCCTTCCACATGAGCTGGGATTGGGTGCAGCACGGCCTGGGCCCGATGTGGAAGCCCTTCTTGGTCGGCTGTGGCCTGACGGGCGCGCTCTTTGGCCTCGTGGGCTGGGCCCTGCTCGACTTGCTGTGGCGCTACAACGTGCGCAAGAGATACCGCGAACGAGCGGCCGCGACCAGCCGCTAATCAGCTGCGTTCGAGCAGATTTCCAGCTTCGATCTCGAGGATGCGATCCATGCGCGCGGCCAGGCGCCGGTCGTGCGTAACGACTATCAGGCTGGTCGCGAGCTCGCGATTGAGCTCGAGCATGAGCTCGAATACCGCTTCCGCGTTGCCGCCGTCCAGATTTCCGGTCGGTTCGTCGGCGAGCACGATGCGCGGGTTGGTGACCAGCGCGCGCGCCACCGCCGCACGCTGCCGCTCGCCACCGGACAGCTCGTGCGGTCGATGCACCAGGCGACCACCCAGCCCCACGCGCTCGAGGATCGTGCGCGCGGCGCTCTCGGCTTCCTTGCGCGCGACACGCCGCACCAGCAGCGGCATGGCGACGTTTTCCAGCGCCGAGAATTCCGGCAACAGATGATGAAACTGGTAGATGAAGCCGAGCGTGCGATTGCGCAACTCGCCGCGCGGTTTTTCATCGAGCGAGTGAATGTCGCTGCCGGCGATCTTCACGACTCCCGCGGTGGGCCGGTCGAGGCCGCCGAGGATCTGCAGCAGCGTGGTCTTGCCGGAGCCGGAGGCGCCGATGATAGCGATGCGTTCCCCGGCGCGAACGATGAGATTCACGCCCTGCAGCACCTGCAGATCGATGGGTCCCTGACGAAACGCGCGCATGACGCCCGTGGCTTCGAGTACCGGTTCACTCATGGCCGCTTCATTCATGGCCCCTTCATTCATGACGCAGGGCCTCCGCCGGCAGCGTGCGGCTGGCGCGCCATGCCGGGTAGATAGTGGCCAGCGCCGACAGCGCCAGCGCCACGAACGAGACCTTGAGCACATCGCCCAGGCGCACTTCGGAAGGCAGATCGCTCATGAGATACACACTCGCATCCAGGAACTTTATACCGAAAGCGCTCTCGATCCCGCGAATCACTTCGGTCACGTTGAGCGCCAGCACCCAGCCGAGCAGCGCACCCGCCACCGTGCCGACCAGACCGATGAGCGCGCCCTGCACCAGGAACATCTTGAGCACGTTGGCGGGCGCCGCGCCGATGGTGCGAAGTATTGCGATATCGGTTTGTTTTTCCTTCACGATCATCACCAGGGTCGCCACCAGGTTGATGGACGCCACCAGCACCATGATCAGCACGATGAAGAACATCATCGACTTGGTGAGCTCGATGGAGCGGAAGAAATTCTCGTGATCGTGCGTCCAGTCGTTCACGTAGTAACCGTTGCCGGAGTAGTCGATGGCGCGCGCCACGGTGCGCACCACCAGCGGCGCGAGAAAGGGATCGGTGAGCGCGAGCCGCAGTCCCGTGACGCGGTCGCCGAGGCGATAGAGTATGGCGGCGTCGGCCATGTGCGTGAGCGCCAGGCCGCGGTCGAACTCGTACATGCCCGAATCGAAAATCCCGCTTACGGTGAAGGTTTTCATGCGCGGCTGGAAGCCCGCCGGCGTGGCACTGCCCTCGGGCGCCATGAGCACGATCTTCTGCCCCACCTTCACGCCGAGCTCGGTG